>JAFMBQ010000130.1 GCA_017858365.1 Algoriphagus sp.
GATTTTAGCAAGTAATTTCTTCGAGAATCCTTCCGAGAATATCAAAGTCGTAGCAATCACCGGTACAAACGGAAAAACCACTACAGCCACTTTGCTCCACCAGCTTTTTATTCGGATGGGGTACAGTACCGGCTTGCTATCGACAGTTGAAAATAAAATCAACGATCAAGTAATTCCTTCAACCCATACCACTCCGGATGCAATCAGTGTACAAGCGCTCCTTCGGCAAATGGTGGATGAGGGATGCACCCATTGCTTCATGGAGGCTAGTTCGCATGCAATCGTGCAAGAGCGAATTGCAGGATTAAAACTTGTAGGGGCAGTATTTACTAATATATCGCATGATCACCTAGACTATCACGGGACTTTTGATGAATACATCAAGGCTAAGAAAAAGCTATTTGATGATTTGCCAAAAGATGCTTTTGCACTTGTCAATGGCGATGACAAGCGTGGTCAAGTGATGCTTCAGAATTGTAAAGCAACACATCAGACTTTCGCGCTAAAGTCACCCGCTGAATTCAAAGGCAAGATCATTTCCAATACCCTTGAAGGATTGGAGCTCGATATCAACGGGAAGTTGACTTGGTTCAGAATGATCGGTTCTTTCAATGCTTATAATCTGTTAGCAGTGCTTGGAGTGGCTGTTTTGCTGGGCGAGGAAGAAGATGAAGTCCTTCGCGAGCTCTCTGCGATCCGAGGCGCGAAAGGTCGATTTGATCGAATCGAAATTGGTGGAATAATCGCGATTGTGGATTATGCGCATACCCCTGATGCATTAGAGAATGTACTAAAGACTCTGAATGGAGTCCGAACTGGCATTGAGCAATTGATCACGGTCGTGGGCTGTGGAGGAAATCGAGATAAAACCAAGCGGCCGATAATGGCCAAGATAGCTGTTCAGGAAAGTGACAAAGTGATTTTGACTTCAGATAATCCTCGATTTGAGGAGCCGGAAGATATATTAAAAGATATGCAAGCAGGTATCGGACCAACTGAGATCCGAAAAACGCTGACGATCTCTGATCGAAGAGAGGCTATCAAAACTGCCTGTATGCTTTCGAAAAAAGGAGATATCATTCTGATTGCTGGCAAAGGGCATGAAGATTATCAAGAAATAAAGGGCGTGAAGCATCATTTTGATGATGCAGAAGTAGTAGTGGAATTCCTACAACAATTCACCAAAAAATAAGATGTTATACCCAATTTTTGACTATTTGGACCGAGTATTGGATATCCCTGGCACAGGGGTGTTTCGGTACATCTCTTTCCGTGCGGGTATGGCAGCGGTATTCTCCCTGTTGATCACCATCACTTTTGGTCACCATATTATCAATTGGATTCGAAACAAGCAAATCGGTGAGACTGTCCGTGATCTTGGATTAGAAGGACAGGCGCAAAAGAAAGGTACTCCGACGATGGGAGGACTGATGATCATAGCGGCAATCCTGATTCCTACGTTGCTTTTCGCTAATCTCAACAACATTTACATCATCCTATTACTGATTACCACAGTTTGGCTTGGAGCAATAGGCTTTGTGGATGACTACATTAAAGTATTCAAAAAGGACAAGGAAGGCCTCAAAGGTAGATTCAAAATCGTAGGTCAAATCGGTATTGGAATTATCGTAGGATCGACGCTCTATTTTCATGAGGGCGTGGTGATCCGGGAATTTACCAATCCGGTGTCTATTGATGAGGGCATAGTTGAAACGCCTTCATTTCAGGATGTGAAAGTGGCCAAGACCACGATTCCTTTTACGAAAAATAATGAGTTGAATTACGAGAGCGTGTTAGGTTTCCTAGGGGAGGCCATGACACCAGTCTTGTACATTTTCGTGGTGACATTTATCATCACTGCAGTTTCCAATGGCGCAAATATTACCGATGGAATTGACGGTTTGGCAGCGGGAACCTCGGCTATTATCGGCTTGACTATTGCCATTTTTGCCTACATCAGCGGTAACGCCATTTTCTCACAGTACCTCAATGTGATGTACATCCCTAATTCTGGGGAGCTCGTGATTTTTGCCTCAGCATTTATTGGTGCCTGCGTCGGATTCCTTTGGTACAATGCTTATCCTGCCCAGGTTTTCATGGGTGATACAGGCAGCTTGATGCTGGGTGGAGTGATTGCCGTTTTGGCTTTGACACTGCGCAAAGAGTTGCTTCTTCCACTGATGTGTGGAATCTTCCTTGTAGAGACGACTTCGGTCATGATTCAAGTGAGCTATTTCAAATACACAAAAAAGAGATACGGTGAGGGCAGAAGAATATTCCTGATGTCGCCTATTCATCATCATTACCAAAAGAAAAATATTCCGGAGGCCAAGATTGTCACTCGATTTTGGATCGTAGGGATTCTTCTTGCAGTGATCACATTGGCCACTTTAAAACTAAGATAGAATATGAAACAGATAGCCATCCTTGGAGCCGGAGAAAGCGGAATGGGAGCAGCAATGCTTGCCAAGGTGAAGGGCTATGCCGTTTTTGTATCTGAGTTTGGTAAAATTTCAGATTCCAATAAAATCAAGTTGCTCGAGGCAGGAATCAAGTTTGAAGAGGGAGGACACTCCGAAAAGATCATTCTGAATGCTGACATGATTATCAAGAGTCCGGGTATTTCCCCTAAGATCCCGGTAGTTCAGAAAGCATTTGAAGAAGGAATAGCTGTTGTGGATGAATTGGAATTTGCATACCGATACAGTGCAGGGAGAGTGATTGCCATCACCGGAACCAATGGTAAAACCACCACGACACTTTTGACTTACCATATTCTTAAAGAAGCGGGTTACGATGTAGGATTAGCGGGAAATGTGGGTGAAAGCTGGGCAGCCCAGTTGGTCGAAACAGATCATGAATGGTGGGTGATTGAATGTAGTAGCTACCAGATTGATGGATTCTTCTGCTTCAAGCCAGACATTGCCGTTTTGACTAATATCACGCCTGATCATTTGGATCGCTACGAATACAAATTCGAAAACTATGTGAATTCGAAGTTGCGACTTTTCAGAAATATGTCGTCCAACAATTGTATGATAGTCAATGCAGAGGACACCAGTTCTGTTCAAGGACTAAATGGCATCAAAACCAATGCTCAAAAGCACTGGTTTTCGCTATCAGATAGCGCAAGTAATGGCGGGTTCTTGGAGGAATCCAATCTTAGACTTATTGCGAAGGGGAAAAATATCAGTATTCCACTAGAGGCAATTCCTATTCACGGAAAGCACAATTTGATGAATGCCATCTGTGCTGGATTAGCAGCATCCTTGGCTGGAGTCTCCGAAGAGAATCTCCTTACGTCATTTAAGACCTTCAAAAATGCCCCACATCGAATGGAGGAAGTTCTTGAATTGGCAGGAATCACTTTTGTCAATGATAGCAAAGGAACGAATGTAGAATCTACTGCCTATGCTTTAGCTGCATATACAAAGCCTATTATTTGGATCGCAGGTGGGGTAGATAAAGGAAATGATTACCAACTGCTTCAAAAATATACTTCAGGAATCAAGGCATTGATTTGTCTTGGAAAGGATAATTCAAAGTTGAAAGCAGCATTTGCTTCTTCCATCCCGGAAATCAGAGAGACAGAATCGATTGAAGAAGCAGTCAATTGGGGGAAATCCCTAGGGGAATCTGGAGATGTGGTATTACTCTCTCCGGCTTGTGCCAGCTTTGATCTCTTCAAAAACTATGAGGATCGCGGAAATCAATTCCGGACTGCAGTTTTAAACCTAAACCAAGCCATCGCATGAGCCAATTCAAATCATGGATCGATGAGCATTTCAAGGGTGATCCTATCATCTGGGGGATTGTGATTCTGCTATCACTATTCAGTATTCTGGTGGTGTATTCTGCTACTGGTTCGCTAGCCTATAAGTATGCAGGAGGCAATACAGAATTGTATCTGTTTAAGCACTCTATGCTTATTTTCGTCTCTTTGGGGGTGATGTGGGCAGCACACCGAATTCCTTATCGCAAGTATGCAATCTATGCGAGGTTAGGTGTCATTGCTTCGATTCCTCTATTATTGGTAACCTATCTATTTGGATCCAATATCAATGAGGCAAATCGCTGGATCACCATTCCAGTTATCAATCAAGCTTTCCAGCCTTCTGATTTGGCAAAATTGGCCTTGATCGCAGCCATTGCAGGGATGCTGGCCAAACGTCAAAATAGCATCAAGGATTTCAAAAGCACCTTCGTGCCCATCATTATTGCGATTGGATTGATCTGTGGATTGATCGCAATGGCTAATTTTTCCACTGCGATCCTCCTGCTGATGACTTGTCTTTTGATCATGTTTATCGGTAGAGTTCCGGTAAAATATTTAGCAATAGTAGTCCTGGTTGGGGTTTTAGGCTTGACTACTGCTGGTTTTATAGGTCAGCGTGGGGCAACTTTGATCTCTCGAGTAGAGGCATTTTTGGATGAGGATGAGATTCCTTTCCAAGCAGAGCAGTCATTCATCGCAATTGCTACAGGAGGAGTGACTGGCAAAGGTCCAGGAAATAGCGAGCAGCGAAATTCCCTACCTCACCCTTATTCTGATTTTATCTATGCCATCATTATCGAAGAGTATGGAATGGTCGGAGGTTTTGGAGTGCTTTTCCTATACCTCGCTTTGCTATACCGAGGAATGCGGATTGTAGCCAATTCCAATAAAGCTTTTGGTGGATTACTTTCTGCGGGACTGAGTTTCGCACTGGTGATTCAAGCTTTGGTCAATATGGCTGTGGCCGTTGGCCTTGGTCCGATTACAGGTTTGCCTTTACCATTATTAAGTATGGGAGGTACCTCATTAGTATTTACAGGGATCTCTCTGGGAATTATTCTTTCGGTAAGCAGAGGAGATCATCAAGAAGAAACACTGGCCAATACAGCCAGAAATAAACCAAGACTTAAAACAGCTTAATCATCGAGACGCAGCGCACATATCGCATTTTGATCAGTGGTGGAGGTACCGGAGGGCACATCTATCCGGCGATCGCTATTGCAAATGCTTGGGTGGAAAAGCATCCGGGGAGTGAACTGCTGTTTGTAGGAGCTTTGGGTAAAATGGAAATGCAGAAAGTGCCTGAGGCGGGCTATCGAATTATCGGCTTGCCCGTGGCAGGAATTCAGCGAAGATTGACATTCGAAAACCTAAAGTTTCCGATGAAACTCTTGAAAAGTTTGAGACAAGCATCCAAGATCGTGAGTGATTTCAAGCCAGATGCAGTAGTGGGAGTTGGCGGATACGCAAGTGGTCCGGTGCTCTATGCCGCACAGCGGAAAGGCATTCCAACTTTGGTTCAGGAGCAAAACTCTTATGCAGGATTGACCAATAAAATTCTATCCAAGAAAGCTCAGAAAATCTGTGTGGCTTATCCAAATATGGACAAATTCTTCCCCTCAGAGGGAATTGCCTATACCGGGAATCCTGTAAGAAAAGACATTTTAAATCTGGATGGTAAGCGAGAAATGGGCTTAGCCCATTTCAAATTGGATTCAGAAAAGAAGACCATTTTGGTATTAGGAGGATCGTTGGGAGCACGGACACTGAATCAAGCAGTCTTGAAAGACATGAAGCAGTTGGACAAGGCGGGCTATCAAGTGCTTTGGCAGTGCGGTAAATTCTATTTTAAAGAAATGCTTCAGGAAAGTGAAGAGGCGGCTTTGAAAGGTATTCACCTTCGTGAATTCATCCGGGAAATGGATCTGGCCTATGCTGTGGCTGATGTGATCGTTTCCAGGGCTGGCGCACTTTCAGTATCTGAACTTTCGATTGTGGGTAAGCCGGTGATTTTTATCCCTTCCCCAAATGTGGCCGAAGATCACCAAACCAAAAATGCAATGACCTATGTCAATCATCAGGCAGCTTGGATGCTGAAGGATGCAGATGCGGTAGGTCAATTGAAATCAAAAGTAGACGAACTACTCAGTGATGCGCAGCAAATGGCAGAACTGGGATTGAAAATAAAAGAATTGGCAAAGCCAAATGCGGCAACGGCCATTGTAGAAGAATTAGAATTAATCATCGGATGAGCTTCGAAGGGATACATAACGCATATTTTCTAGGCATCGGTGGGATCGGCATGAGTGCATTGGCACGCTGGTTCAACCATGAGGGAATGGCTGTGTCCGGATATGATCGAACGCCCTCTCCTTTGACAGATCAACTTATCACTGAGGGAATGACGGTGAATTTTGTGGATGAAGTGGATGCAATTCCTGAGTCCATCAAATCAAATCCTACTCAATCACTGATCATCTGGACACCGGCAATGCCCGCAGATAGCCCTCAGTTGAATTATTTCCGAGATCAAAACTTTCAGTTGAAAAAGCGATCTGAGATTTTGGGTATGGTAACAAGTACTTTCTATACCATAGCGGTGGCAGGAACTCATGGGAAAACCACCACCTCCTCACTTCTTGCACATTTGCTGAAGGCAGCGGGGAAGCCAGTCGCAGCATTCTTGGGCGGTATTACCCAAAATTATCAAAGCAATTTGATTCTGGGAGATAAGAATTCGAAAGAGCCAACACTAGTCGTAGTTGAAGCAGATGAATTTGACCGATCATTTTTGCGATTACATCCAAACGAAGCCATCGTCACGAGTGCTGATCCAGATCACTTGGATATTTATGGTGATGAATCTTCAATTCTTCAGGGCTTTTCAGAATTCCTCAAGCTGATTGATAAAAAAGGAAAACTCTATATCCAGCAGAATGCAGCATTAAAGCTAGAGGAAATAGGAATGCCAAAAGTGAAGACAAAGACTTATGGGCTTGGATCTGCTGCTATTTCCGCTCAGAATATTCAGGCGAAAAGAGGGTCATTCATTTTTGACTACGTGACTGAAAAGCAGACGATCCGTCAACTGAAGCTTTTTGTTCCGGGTTTCCATAATGTGGAAAATGCCATTGGAGCGATTGCTGTTGCGCTGGATCATCAGCTGACAGAAGACCAGATCCGTAAGGGGTTAGCTTCCTTCAAAGGAGTAAAGCGAAGATTTGAGATTCATGTAAATACAGAGAAAATGGTCTTTATCGATGATTATGCACATCATCCGGAAGAGATCAGGGCTAGCTTAAGCTCCGTTCGGGCAATGTTCCCGATGAAAAAAATCACAGTGATTTTCCAACCGCACCTGTTTACAAGGACCCGTGATTTTGCAGTCGGATTTTCAGAAAGTCTATCCTTGGCGGATGAGGTGATCTTATTGGATATCTACCCAGCCCGTGAATTACCGATCCCGGGTGTGGAATCAGCGATGTTGTTGAATGACATCTCTACAACCAAGAAATCCTTGGTTAAAAAAGAGGAGCTTTTCAATTATTTGGAAACTACCAGCCTCGAAGTATTAGTCACATTGGGTGCTGGCGATATTGATCGACTAGTACCTACGTTGGCAGAATGGACTAGGGAACGAGCTAAACGACTTGCACTATGAACAAGTCTAATTTAAAAAAGATCATCGCTTTTGTAGTCCTCAGCTTGACAGTTATTGGCTTTATCGGATTTGTGGAGAAGCAAACCCTTTACAAAACCTATCAAGGGGCGGAAATTTCTATCGAGGGATTGAGTGGTGTCTATTTCGTGGAGGAAGCTGAAATCACTCAGATTCTCAATCAGGCTTTCCCTGATTTGAAAGTTGGACTCCTGCTGGAAGAAGTCCCAATGAATGAAATCGAATCTCGAATCAGTGGACATCCTTTTGTCAAAACGGTGCAGGCAATGATCGGACAGAAAGGCATTCTGAATCTTAAAATTCAGCAGCACCAGCCGATTGCCAGAATTGCACAGCCTTATGGGGCAGATGGCTACATCACAAGTGAAGGCAAAGTAATTCCAACCTCCAATTCATACACGAGTAGGGTCTTGATTATAGAGGGGAGTTTTGCTGAGCGATTAATGGATCAGGGGAATGTAATGGATGAGATGCCCGAATTGATGGGGCTAATTGAATTCATCATCGAAGATAAATTTTGGAATGCGCAGATCACGGAGTTAGTACTGAATGCTGCTGATGACATACAGCTCTATCAACAAGTAGGCAGCCAGCTGATTGAGTTTGGGGATGCGCAAAACATTGAGGATAAGTTTGACCGAATTTTGGTCTTCTACAAAGAAATTTTACCCAAGAAAGGCTGGAATACCTATGCTCGGGTCAGTGTAAAATATAAGGATCAAATCGTCTGTGAATAAAAAGCTTGGATATGGAAAATAAATTAATTGTAGGACTAGACATCGGAACCACAAAGATCTGTGTGATTGTCGGTCGCAAAAATGAGTATGGAAAATTGGAAGTGCTCGGCATGGGCAAGGCGGTCTCTGACGGCGTTGATCGTGGAGTAGTCACCAATATTGACAAAACTGTCCATGCGATCGAGAAAGCAATAGAAGAATGCTCCGAAATGGCCGATGTGAATATCGTGGACGTGATCGTAGGGATCGCCGGTCAGCATATTCAGAGCAAGATCCAAAGCGGAAGTATCATGCGTCAGCCTTCAGATGATGAGATCACAGTCGAAGATGTACGAAGACTTTCCAGTGAAATGGAAAATATACTCGTGCCTCCGGGGAATACCATTATTCACGTCATGCCTCAAGACTACACCGTCGACTACGAAGGTGGAATCAAAGATCCTGTGGGTATGTCAGGTACAAGGCTGGAAGCGGATTTCCATATCATCACCGCACAGTCTACTGCCATCAATAACATTAACCGTTGCGTACGGCGGGCAAAATTAGTTTCCAAGCAACTGATTCTTGAGCCATTGGCAAGTTCGCTTTCGGTCCTAAGTGATGACGAGAAAGAAGCAGGCGTTTGCCTGGTAGATATCGGAGGCGGTACCACAGATATTGCGATTTTTTATGAAAATATTATTCGTCATACCGCTGTGATTCCTCTTGGAGGTAACATCATTACCAAAGACATCAAAGAAGGATGTATGGTGATGCAGAATCAAGCAGAATTGCTCAAGACTCGTTTTGGCAAGGCCATCGCTGAAGAGGCTAATCCAAATGAAATTGTATCGATTCCAGGCTTGAGGAATAGACCTCCAAAGGAAATTTCTATCCGAAACCTGGCTTCTATTATCCAAGCGAGAATGGAAGAGATCATCGAAATCGTCCAGAATGAGATCATGCAAAGTGGCCACTACAAAAAGTTGGCTGGTGGTATAGTATTGACTGGTGGTGGTTCACAACTGCAGTTTATCTCTCAGTTATTCGAATACATGACTGGATTGGATACGCGTATCGGCTATCCAAATGAGCACCTCGGCAAGTCAGTGATCGAAGAGGTCAAAAGTCCAATGTATGCTACTTCGGTAGGCTTGGTGCTTGCCGGATTTAAAGATTTAGATGATCGGGATGAAAAGTACAAAGAGCGAGTAGCGAATGGTCAGGCTACTTCTAAGCGAAAGGAACCACGTGAGCTATTCTCTAAGGACATTTTCACGAGTATCAAAGAAAAATTAAAAGGTATCATCAGTGATGATATCGGAGACGAAAATTACTAGGGCTTATGATCGGGGAGGTCAATTGCCTTGCAGTTGATTTCCCTATTTATTCAAATCCCTTTTTCCAATAAACCTGAATTCATTTCACCAAACCAATAAATATGTCAGATAACATGAAAGATTACAGATTTGATCTTCCAAAAAATTCCAAGTCCATTATCAAAGTCATTGGCGTAGGCGGTGGCGGTTCTAATGCCGTCAATCACATGTTTAGCCAAGGCATCAAGGACGTAGAATTTGTGGTAGTCAACACAGACGCGCAGGCATTGAAGTCGAGCCCAGTTCCATTAAGATTACAACTTGGAGCTAACCTCACCGAAGGCCTAGGAGCAGGAGCAAATCCTGAGCAAGGAAAAAATGCAGCACTTGAGTCCGAGGCTGAAATTCGGGAGCTCTTAGCTGATAATACCAAGATGGTCTTCATCACCGCAGGTATGGGTGGAGGTACTGGCACTGGAGCCGCTCCAGTAGTAGCCCGAATTGCTAAGGAACTCAACATCCTGACTG
>JAFMBQ010000131.1 GCA_017858365.1 Algoriphagus sp.
TTCAGCACTTTCCATTTTGACAGACACGAAGTATTTTGGGGGAACCAGCGATGATTTGAAGTCTGCAAGACATTTTAATTTCTGCCCAATTCTAAGAAAAGATTTTGTGGTGGATGAATATCAAATTGTGGAAGCAAAATCGATCGGAGCGGATTGTATTTTGTTGATTGCTGCAGCTTTGGAACCAGAGAAGTTGAAGTCCTTAGCCTATTTCGCAAAAAGTCTAGGTCTAGAGGTCTTGATGGAAGTGCATGATGGTGAGGAACTGGATCGAAATCTTTGTGATGCTTTAGACTTAGTGGGAGTCAACAATCGTAACCTAAAAACCTTCGAAGTATCGCTTCAGACTTCCTTGGATTTGGTCAATCGAATTCCTTCGGACTTTGTGAGAATATCGGAAAGTGGTATTTCTGATCCGGAGACATTGACTCAATTAAGAGCTGCTGGTTTTGATGGGTTTTTGATCGGGGAAAATTTTATGAAATCTGCAAGACCGGAGCAAGCAGCCTCTAATTTCATCAAAGAATATAAAAAATTGCTTGCTGAGTCAGTGCAAATTAAGGCCTAATGGAAATCAAAGTCTGTGGGATGCGTGAGTTGGAAAATGCGCTTCAATTGGTTGAAGAGATTCGGCCAGATTGGATGGGATTAATTTTCTATGCTAAGTCCCCTCGATTTGTATCCGATGAATCTGGTTTTGCCTTGTCCAATTTGCCAATTTCAAGAGTTGGGGTTTTTGTCAACGAATCCGAAGCCGGAATCTTACAAAAAGTTGAGTTATTCGGTCTCAAAGCAATTCAGCTTCATGGTCAGGAATCAGTAGAATTTGTGGAAAGCCTTTCCAAAAAAACAACTTCCGAAATCTGGAAAGTCATTTCTGTCAGCGGAGATATTAATTGGGAATCTTTGCGTGGATATTTGCCTTTTGTGAGTAAGTTTTTGTTTGATACGGCTTCGTCAAAACACGGAGGTACTGGACAAAAATTTGATTGGAGTATTTTGGAAACTTATCCCTTCGACAAAGGCTTTCTATTAAGTGGTGGAATTGACGAAGACAGCTGGAAAGAAATCTCAGCTTTTACGGTCAAAAACCCATTGATGCAGGGAGTTGATCTCAATTCAAAATTTGAGGATTACCCAGGGTTAAAGAATATTGAAAAACTGAAGAATTTTATACAACACATTCCGAGAAATTAATCGGTTAAAACGTGAAGAATATGATCAGAGTGGACGAAAAGGGCTTTTATGGAAAATTTGGAGGCGCATACATTCCTGAGATGTTGCATCCAAACATTGAAGAGCTACGGGAAAATTACGAGGCGATTGTCGCCACCAAGGAGTTTCAGGACGAATTTCAAAGCTTACTCCGTGACTTCGTAGGCCGACCTACTCCATTGTATTTCGCAGCGCGAATGTCAGAGAAGTATGGAGCAAAAATCTATTTCAAGCGAGAAGATCTTTGTCATACCGGAGCGCATAAAGTTAATAATACGGTCGGACAGATTATTCTAGCAAAAAAGCTTGGAAAAAAACGAATTATAGCCGAAACCGGTGCTGGGCAACACGGGGTAGCTACCGCCACGGTTTGTGCCTTGATGGGCATGGATTGTACCATATATATGGGCGAACTGGATATTCAGCGTCAACGTCCTAATGTGGAGCGAATGCGAATACTAGGTGCAAAAATCGTCCCGGCTGTCTCAGGATCTAAAACTCTAAAAGATGCCACAAATGAAGCGATGCGTGCATGGATCAATGATCCAGTGGGCACACATTATATAATAGGTTCTGTTGTTGGGCCACATCCCTATCCGGAAATGGTGGCTCGATTTCAATCCGTCATTTCTGAAGAGATCAAGTGGCAACTGAAAGAAAAAGAAGGGCGTGAAAATCCGGACGCAATTATTGCTTGTGTTGGAGGCGGATCTAATGCTGCAGGATCTTTTTACCACTATTACAATACTCCAGAAGTTAGATTGATTGCTGTAGAAGCTGCGGGTTTAGGGGTGAATTCCGGAAAATCTGCGGCTACGACTGCTTTGGGTACTCCGGGAATTTTACATGGATCAAAAACACTTTTGATGCAGACCGAAGACGGTCAGGTGGTGGAGCCACATTCCATATCTGCGGGTTTAGATTATCCAGGTATTGGGCCAGTGCACGCCCATTTGTTTGACATCGGCAGGTCAGAATTCGTTGCTGTGGAGGATGAAGATGCTATGAAAGCTGGAATTGAACTCAGCCGAATGGAGGGAATCATTCCAGCGATTGAGACTGCTCATGCGATTCACGCGCTGAATATGATAGAATACCGAAAAGATGATGTGATTGTGATCAATCTCTCTGGCAGGGGCGACAAAGATTTGGATACTTATATCAAATGGGGAAATTATTGATTTATGATATACGATTTTTGATTTACGAGATTATTGGAACCTCCAGCCTAATTTGATAGAATCCTCCAAAAATTTTACTTCTTAGAACCAACTAACTCGCTTTCAAAAATCTCATATCCCGATAAATATCAGGACCTAATTTGTAAATCCCAGTACCAAGTCAATAGCCTGCAAAAATCTCGTAACTCGTAATTCGTAAATCTCAAATACACCCATGAACCGAATACACTACCTATTCAATACCAAAAAAGAGCGGGTGCTCTCAATCTATTTTACAGCTGGATTTCCACATTTGGAGGACACAGTGCCGACCATGGAGGCAATTCAGGCCGGTGGAGCAGATGTTATAGAGATTGGAGTGCCGTATTCCGATCCGATTGCAGACGGACCTACGATTCAGGACAGCAATATGATTGCCTTGGGAAATGGCATGAGTTTGAAAAAGCTATTTCAACAATTAATCGGATTTCGGACAAAAATTCATGTACCCGTAGTCATGATGGGTTATTTGAATCCAATCCTGCAGTTTGGAATGGAGGAATTCTGTAAGAAATGCAAAGAAGTAGGTATTGATGGTTTGATCTTACCCGATCTTCCGATGCAGCAATATTTGGAGGATTACAAGAACCTATTCGATGCCTATGGTTTGGTAAATACCTTCTTGATCTCACCAGCGACCAGTGAGAAGAGGATTCGGGAAATCGATGAAAATACGAACGGCTTTATTTACATGGTTTCTTCAAATAGTATCACCGGGGCAAAAACTGGGATCAGCGAAGAGCAAATCACTTATTTTGAGCGGGTACAGGCTATGAATTTGAAAAACCCAAGACTGATAGGTTTTGGGATTTCTGATTCTGAGTCATTCAGTACTGCTTCAAATTACGGCAATGGCGCAATCATCGGATCGGCTTTCATCAAAACGGTAAAAGGCTCCGAAAATCTGAATAAGGATATCCAAAATTATATTCAACAGGTAATTAATTAACGATCAAATTATTTCCCTGAATTATTTTAAGCCTCAATTTAAAATAGGTTTATCTACGAAATAAATCTCGTAAATCGTAATTCATAAATCATAAATAAAAAATGATTATACAACTTCAACCTGATATTTCCGAAGTACAAAAGGAAAAATTGATTGCCAAAGTCAATGGCATCGGCTATAAAACTACCCATGTAAAAACCCAGTTGGGAGACTACCTGATAGGAATCGGTAAAAACGATTTTGACATCCGGAAAATCGGACAAATGGATGGAATCTCAGATATTCATGTCGTTTCGGATGAATATAAACTCGTCTCCAAAAAGTGGAAAGCAAAGCCCACCTCAGTGGATTTGGGTGACGATGTATTTATTAAGGATGGAGAAATGGCCGTCATTACTGGACCTTGCTCCATCGAGTCTGAAGAACAAATCCGAAAAGTAGTTCAGCACTGCATAGACAACGATATCAAAATGATGCGTGGTGGCGTGTTTAAACCTCGAAGTTCACCTTATGCTTTCCGTGGCTTAGGATTGGAAGGCCTAAAACTTTGGTATGATATCGCTTCTGCTGCCGGAATCAAGATCGTAACCGAGGTGATGCAGACTTCCCAAATTGAAGAAATGTATCCTTATGTAGATGTGTATCAGGTAGGTGCTCGGAATTCTCAGAATTTCAACCTCTTGGATGAATTGGGAAAAGTGGACAAAGCGGTGATGATCAAGCGGGGAATCTCCGGGACGATAGAGGAATTGCTGCAATCTGCCGAGTATGTCTTTTCCGGAGGAAATGAAAAGTTGATACTCTGCGAGCGGGGAATTAGGACCTACGAAAAAGCTTCAAGAAACACCTTAGATCTCAATGCGATTCCAATTTTGAAAGCAAAATCTCATCTACCGGTGATCGTGGATCCTTCACATGGAATCGGTATCCGAGAGTATGTGCCTCAGATGGCGCTTGCCGGAGTAATGGCAGGAGCGGATGGAATTATCTATGAATCGCATGAGATTCCGGAGAAAGCCTATTCCGATGGTCAGCAGACGTTGGACTTTGCACAAAGCGCAAGACTGGCTTCTTGGATCAGACAAAGCTTTGCAATGCGGAAAAATTTTGATCTGCTTTAAAAATGCAAAAATAATAATCGGCTGTTTAATTAGAGGCAGCCGATTTTGTTTTTACCCTTTTTTGCTAAAATTACATTCACTCAGATTGAGAGTTAAAGACTTCCGTGGGGAGAAGAAGAATATTAAAATGCATTCTGTTTCTCCTGAAACTATATGTAAAACAACAGAAAAAAACCTTTTATTTTTGATTTTTAGGGTAAGGAAGCCGGAATTTAACTATGATAGGATTTTCGTCCTTTTCTAATGAAGTTGGATCTAAGTCTTTGAAAAATGGACTTTCCGATAATTCCCCTCCGTTTTCAATGTAATCTACTAGAATCGCTGAAGGCATATATCCGTACAAATAGATAGAATCAGAAAGGATGATTACGGGATCTATTTTGTCCTTAATTTGACCTATGGAAATGACTGATTCAGTTTTTTTATCAAATAGAACATTATGGTAAAGCCTACCTGCGGCAAATTGGAAAAAAAGGTAATCCTTTGTTTCTCGTATATTCTGTGGTGGTTTGTAATATTCAGAGCCAAGGATTTCGTGTCGATTTTCCCAGTAATTCATTAGATCAATTAATGGAATACCCTTATTTCCAAAATCAAATTTAAATTTTGTGTAAACAGAGTCTTGAGTTACTCTTATAATATCAGTAGAGCCAAGAAGTGGAGGAAGATTGTATTCATTTATTGATGAAGCAGGGTAAAATAAGAGTGAATTAATTACGCCATATTTTTGCTCAATATAAAAATTAACAATTCCATCCTCGATTCTCAATAAATGGTAATTTCCTAATTCTTCCTTTCCAACAAGTTGATGGGGTGGTAAATCTGTCCAAAGATACAAGACATTGCTGATTCGAATGAAATTGCTGAAATTTTTATCTTTTGGTATATTTCTGAGGTCTTCTGTGCCAATAAATTCAAAAGTGTTCAGATTGTATTTTTTAAGGTTTTGGTAACTCAAAACCTCTAGTATTTTTTTTTCGAAATCAATTTGAACATCATATATCTCTAAGTATTCTTCAGGACCTTCTCCCTGACGATCAAAAACATTTTTTGATATTCCTAATTCGTCAAAAACAAAAATTTTGCTTTGAAGTCGATCAAAAACATAAAAAAGATCTCGATCAGGAGAAAGCAGAATTTTATCTACCGATGAAATCGCAGTACTAGCACTGGGCTTTAGATAAGTAATTTTTTCAACTTCAAGATTGCTTGGCCACTTGAAAGGAATAGACGTATTTACCTCAAGTAATATGGGAGTGATATAATCTGTAGAGCTCTTTGAAGAATCAGTTTTTTTTGACGTACAGGAGCTGAAAAAAGAAATAGCAACTAAAATAAAAATGTAGATTTTTTTCGGTTTCATTGCCTGATGAGTTATTTGATAGTCACTTAAAGTTTCCTTAATTGGACTGATTAGACCTAAAGATTTATTGCATTTAACCAAGGTCTTTTTCAATAAATCTTTAGGATTAAACCAATATATTTGGAATGCGAATTTTAGATTTTTTTATTGGACGAGGTATTATAGGTTACTTTGCCAAATAGCTAAAATTCAGGTCTAAATTTTTGGAAGGTTAACCATTTTATTTTCACTTATTGCAAAATCGCCGCTCCGCAAAGCCCTGGCCCGTGTGTACAGTGGTCAATGATTAAAATCCCACCACCAGGAAGGGATTTTATTTCAGAGGACCTAATTATTTTATAGTTGTAATTCTGAGCCTCGGATTCGGTAGGCTGAATAGTGAGGAGCGCAAGTATTGCCAAAGGCAGCCCAAGTATTGCTGAAATAGATTTAATTTTTTTCTTTGTTTTTTGATTTGGTTCAGGTCAAATATGTGGACTAATTTTTTAAATAAATCGGACAAAATCGGACAAATTACTTTTGAATGGAATTATTTTGTTCGCCTATGCCCAAAAAAACTTACTCAATAAGGATTACAAAATTGAAAAACGTTCCAGTTTGTAGGGGGGCAGCACGGGAGAAGAAGAATATTAAAATTTATTCTTTTTCTCCTGAAGCTATATGTAAAACAACAGAAAGGAATCTTTTATTTTCGATTTTCAAGGTAAGGAAGCCGGAATTTAACTATGATAGGATTTTCGTCCTTTTCTAATGAAGTTGGATCTAAGTCTTTGAAAAATGGACTTTCCGATAATTCCCCTCCGTTTTCAATGTAATCTACTAGAATCGCTGAAGGCATATATCCGTACAAATAGATAGAATCAGAAAGGATGATTATGGGGTCAATTTTGCTAGTTATTTGCCCTATGGATATGACCGCTTTAGCATTTTTATCATAGAGAACATTATGTGCTTTGCTACCGCCGGAAAACCGAAAAAACAAGAAATCTTTTGTTTCCCGTATAGTTTGTGGGGGTTTATAATATTCAGAAGTAAGAATCTCGTATTTGTTCTCCCAATAATTCATTAATTCAACTTCGGGGATTTCCTTGTCTCCGTAATCAAACCTGAACTTGGTGTAAACACTATCTATGGCCACCCCAAGGATATCTGTGGAACCAAGTCTTGCCGAAATATTATATTCATTTTTTGCAGAGGCTGGGTAAAAGATATTCGCATCCATGACTCCATACTTTTTCTCTATATGAAAGCTATTACTTCCATTTTCGACTCTCAATAAATGATGAGTTCCTAGTTCTTCATCACCGACTAATTGATTGGGCGGAAGGGATGTCCATAGATAAAGGACGTCGCAGATCCGAGTAAAATTGGTGAAGTTCTTATCTCTCGGCAGATCTCTTAGATCTTCAGTGCTGATATATTCAAAAGTGCTAAGCTTATATTTTTTTAGCTTCAGGTAATCCAAAATCTCAAGTATATCGTTTTCAAAATCTATTTCGACATCACGAATTTCCAAATATTCGCCGGGACCATCTCCTTTGCGATCAAAAATTTGTTTTGGTAGTCCTGATTTTTCGAAAACAAAGATTTTACTTTGATTTCGATCCAAAATATAAAAGAGATCACTTTCGGGAGAAATTATCAATTTGTCCACGTATGAAACAAGATAGCCAGCAATTGGCTTTAAATAAGTAATTTTTTCAACTTCTAAATTATCAGGCCACTTAAAGGGAATAGAGGTGTCCACCTTAAGTAAAATAGGTAAAGTGTCCTTTGGTGAACTTGAAATAGGTTCTTTATGTCCAGAAGAACAAGCCAAAAAAGGAAAAAGGAGAATTACTCCTAAACAGTTCCAAAGTAAATCTTTCATTAATAAATGCAGTTTAGCAATTTTATTCCTTCCGGGTTGAGGTATAAGAAAAGCTTAAAGGTTTAAAAGATCAAGTAGTTCCTTTTTCTCATAAACCTTTAGGTTTACCAATCATTTGGATCTTCTCAGATTTTTCGTAGCCTTTGGTTTTACCAGGCAGTTTCTACTGAAAAGAACCTAGATTCAAGTTTTAACTTTTTAGTGTGTCTGGGTTGTAAATTTATTGTTCAGAAGTACCTCGACAAAGTCCAGGTCCATGGATACACCATGGTCTAATTTTATCGCCATCTGGATATGGGGTTATTATTACTCCTATCTCTATTTTATAGTTATATCCCTGAGCCTTGGATTCAATATTCGATGTAGCGAAGATCCCAAGAATTGCCAAAGCCAGCCCAAGTATTGCTGAAATAGATTTAAATTTTTTCATTGTTTTTTTGATTTGGTTATCTTCAAATATGAGGACTTAATTTTTAATTAAATCGGACATAATCGGACATAATCGGACATAATCGGACATATTTCCTTTGAAAGAAATTTCTTTTACTGATTTTAAAAAAAGAGCTTTTTCTGCGAAAAAAAGTTATTTGATTCTCTATGCCATTTTTTGTGGCTAAATCATCAAAAGTTTTTCATTTTTTATGGATTGAAAATGAAAAACACTACCCAAACGGCGAAATCCAGAAATCAAATCACCTTAGAATACGGCATTTCACTAAGGACAATTATCCGTTGGATCAAGGAAAGTAATGTTTGACTATTAAAATTAGTTTTGTGTCTATCATTTTTTTAGTTATTATTGAAATAATAAATTTAGGTTTCAATTTTTTTTAAGATGATTCAAAAAGCTAAATCACGTCAAGAAATCGCTGAAGAATACGGGATTTGTGTTCGTACACTTTCTAGATGGTTTCAGAAAAATAATCTAAGCATTCCAAAGGGATTACTTTCTCCTAAAATTCAGGAATTGATCTATCAAGAATTTGGAAGACCAACTTTTTAATAATGCTTTCTTTAAAAAATTAGAAATTTTCACCTTCTGTAAAAATAGTATTGTTGGTGATCCTTAACATGCTTACTTTAGAGCCATGAATCCAACACCAAGAACTTTCATTCATCATTCCAACTACCGTCTTCAATGAAGGAATAGGGATGATTGTGGCTTTTTGGCTGAAATTAACAAGACCTATTCCTATTTGGAGTAGGTCTTTTTGGTTAACGTCATTGCGAGTGAAGCGAAGCAATGACGAACAAATTAAGCTTCGAAGACTTAGATAGATATAAACCCAATTAGAAATGAATAGTAAACCAAAAGACTGGGTCTTTACAGACTCAAGATTGAAGGACCTAAGGCAGGACTACGCTGCCTATACCCCTGAAAATTTCAAAGTATGGAAGATTCTCTTTGAACGTCAGATGCCGAACCTTCCCAAAGCAGCCTGCAAAGCCTATTTGGAAGGGGTAGAGATCGTGAAGTTCAAAGCAGAAGAGATCGCTAACTTTGAGAAATTGAACAAAATACTAGCTGAAACGACTGGGTGGGAAGTGTTTGTAGTACCGGGTTTAATTGATGATGATTTGTTCTTTGGACTGTTGAATAACAAGCGTTTCCCTTCATCGACTTGGATGCGTAAAATGGAGCAATTGGATTATCTAGAGGAGCCGGATATGTTTCATGATGCCTTTGCTCACATGCCTTTGCTTACAAACCCACATTACACAGGATTCTTAGAAAAGATTTCTGGCATTGCGCTCAAGCATATCGATGATCCTTACGCTATCAATATTTTGAGTCGGATTTATTGGTTCACCATTGAGTTTGGATTGATTCGGGAAGAGGGTAAATTGAAAATATACGGCGCTGGGATCTTGAGTTCGGCGGGAGAAACCAAGTTTAGCCTTTCGGATGAACCACTTCATCTTCCTTATGACGTGCGTACGATTATGAATCAGACCTATTGGAAGGATAAATTCCAAGATCGCTACTTTATTATCGATAGTTTAGAGCAGCTTTTCGGATCTCTTCCGGAAATCGAATCCGTGCTGGAGGAAATGCTGGTGAATCGGAAGTTAGAAGTTGGGAAGTAGGAAGTTGATTTGTGACGGATGTTAGATGGCTGATGAATGGTGTTTGATTTCGGATGCTGGATGAAGATGTTTTATGTCAGATTCCCGACGACCGTTAAGAGTGTAAGCTTAAATTTTGAGGTAATTTTGAAAATATAGCAATAAAGTAAATTAATG
>JAFMBQ010000132.1 GCA_017858365.1 Algoriphagus sp.
AGCAGATAAAATGTATATCTCAAATATGATATGATGTTAAGCGGACACCTCTATACCCATAAATAGATTTAGAAAAAGTCTAATTCTGAACTAGGTAATTACACATGTACCGAATCAATCTTTGCAAATCATTGATTTCCTATAAATTAAAAGAGTGGTTCCATAACCCACTCTCTGCATAACAGGTCTTTAAGGCTTAAAAAGGACGTTTTTCTTCGGAAGATGTCCTTTTTTTATACAATTTGAAATAGGCTGAGTCGGTTTCGGATCACTTGAACATAGCAACTAACTAAGTTTATTTTTCGTATCTATTGTTTTTTTTGGATTGAATCTTTCAGTGCTTTGAGTTCCTTCTCCAGATTTTTCTTATCGGTATTATCTATAAAAGTTATTACCACTCCATCGATTTTATCATCGATGGTACTGTAAGGCATGATGCGCATAATGTACCAACGATCATCCTTTGTTGAAATTGGTTTCTCAATTGAAATTAAGGTCTTCAATACTAACTTTAAATCAGTCTCTATTTCAGGATATTTTAAACTAGTCGCTAGATCTGTTAATGGCCTTCCAATATCTCTTTCCCTGATATTTACAATATTTTGAATATGATCTGTGAATCGACGGATATTTAGGTCCTTGTCAAGAAACAGCGTAGCTATATCTGTGCTATTGAGCAGGTTTTTCATGTCATCATTAGCACGGATGTAATCCTTTACCTTACTCTGCAGCACAACATTCATTGTCTGCAGTCCCTCATTCATACTTTGCATTTCTTCTTTAGAGGTTGTGAGTTCCTCATTTGCCGACTGCAATTCTTCAATAGTCGATTGATATTCCTCATTCGCGATTTGCATTTCTTCCAGTTTAATTTGGAGTTCTGCGCGACTTCTGCTTAGTTGATCTTCGAGTTCCTTCAATTTACTGGATGAGATACTTTTAGGCGCCCGACCTTTAGAAGGACTCTTTTCGACAGAACCTTTCACCTCTATGAATACAATTATAATTAATCCACGGACCACCTCAGGGGCTTCCAGTCTTTGGACCGTCACATTCACATAATTGAAACTACCATTATTAGGAACTTCTAAATTATTTACAAAAACGGGGGAAAAATCTTTCATTGCCTCTCGCAAAGCCTCTGAAACCAATAGATTCACACCCTCCCGCATCATTGCGTAAATATTCATGTTAGCTTTACCGGCAGCCGGCTCGAGGTATTTACCGGTCCTTCCTGTGATGTAGATGATGTCACCTTTGTGATTTACCAAGACACTGGGTGGGGCAAATCGCTGAAGCAATATCTGGTCTGTAATCGTCTGAATAGTATCACTTTTCATGTAAGTCAACTTTTTTCCGGAATTAAAACTTTCATTTCGATGGAAAGCACTTGGGAAATTTGAGTTCAGGGAAAGAGCAACAGCTGATGTGCGTCTGTAGAGTTTTAATTTAGCATCGATTTCCATGAAACCTTCTGTCGAGTCTCCGAGAGTTTCCGCTGACCCAAGAATAAGAATCCCGTCTTGGTTGAGGCTGTAGTTGAATAAGGAGAAGAGTTTTTTCTGCAATTCGGACTCCATATAGATCAGCATATTTCTACAGGTCAAAATATCAAGTTTGGTAAAAGGGGGATCCTTGATAATATCATGAGGCGCAAAAATCACCATCTCACGAATTGAACTTTTTATTCTGTAACCATTTGTCTCTAGGACAAAAAACCGGGAAAGTCTCTCCTTAGATATCTCTTTGGAGATACCTAAGGAGAAAATTCCAGCCCTTGCCTTTTCTATGGCATCCTTATCAAGATCGGTAGCAAAAATCTGAAGTGAAATCACTTTGTGATTGGCAAATTTTTCGACCACTTCCTTAAAAATCATTGCGAGCGTATAGGCTTCCTCCCCGCTAGAACAAGCTGTGACCCAGGCTCTGAATACATACCGATTCGGGACGTTTTTAATCAGTTCTGGGATAATCTCATCTTTCAACTTTTCCCAAACCTCAGCATCTCTAAAAAAACTAGTCACCCCAATCAATAACTCCTTGAAAAGTATATCTAATTCCGCAGGGTTTTCATTCAAAAAATCCGCGTAAGAACTTATTTTTTCAATTTGATGGATCCCTTTTCTTCGTTCTATCCTGCGGATCAAGGTATTCTTTTTGTAAAGTGAAAAGTCATGATCGGATCGCTCTAGCAGTAGATTTATAATCTTGTCCAGATCGCCTTTATTTTTCTCGTCAAATACTTTTTGGTTGAAATCGGCAGGCACCAAGTTCAGAAGAGCTAGTAATTTAGCCGGTAATTCATCCGCAGGAGCTACTAGGTCTGCCTTCACAGCTTGTATTGCACTAAGCGGCATTGAATCGAATGTTGCTGATCTAGGTTCCTGAACCAGTACCATTCCATTTTTCTCTTTGATCAATTGGAGTCCCTTACTACCATCACTTCCCATTCCTGATAAAATCACAGCAATGCTTTTTTCCAGGTGATCAATGGCAAGAGATTCCAGGAAAAAGTCGATTGGCAATCGAAGTCCACGGGATTCGATTGAAACAAATAAATGAAGACGCTCGTCCGATACCGAAAGACTCTTATTTGGAGGAATCACGTAGACAGAATTTTGTTTGACTATCATTCCATCCTTCGCTTCCTGCACCTGCATGGTAGTGAAACGTTGCAAAAGCTCCGGCAACATCCCGACATGAGTTGGGTCGAGATGCTGAATGACCACGAAAGCCATTCCCGTATCTGAAGGCATATTGCTGAAAAATTGATTCAGAGCTTCCAATCCACCAGCCGAAGCTCCTATTCCTACGATTGGAAACTTAGCATTGGATTTTATTAAATTCTCAGAAGAATCCGGAATTTTAATCTTTTTTAGATTACTTTTCTTTGCCATAGATACTTTTGATAGGTGCCAATTCAGTGATTATAGAAAGGTAAATTATTATCCCAAATGATTGGTTTTTGATTTAGAGCAGACCTGAGGTGTTAACATTATCTGATTATCCGCAATGATGACAGAGACCTATTATCTTTGCTTATCTGGCCGGAAGACCAATGAGGGATGACGGAAGTACCAGCATTGTCAGTGTTTGCCAACTTATACATCGCTTTTAGCCTTTTACTTGTATTAGTGCAGATATACATCTAATAGTATGTATATCCGCACTAACCCCAATAGGGAAATTTCATTTATTTTTTAGCATGGAACTCGGGAGACCGAAGTTTGTCAAAACTGAAATCAATCGGACTATTAGGATGTCAAATAAAGTATTGGTAAGAAAGCGGATAATCATTTAATATTAAAATCTAGTATAGGAAAAACACGTCGCCGAGTGCCAAATCTGTTACTAATTACTTAAATAACCCGAACAATTTTGTTGTTTAAATTTTGAACAAAATAATAGAAAAACTAATTAAAACTGCTATACTCTCCTCAATAGTTCGTAAGGTCAGCTATCGTCCAAGGCTATAAGTCTATTGCAAAGCAGGTAAACTTATGTCTCACGAAACTTCTTTTTGTCTTTCAAGGCAGTATTTTAAGATGTAAATCCTGTTTTAGAATTTTTCATATAAATCCCTCTCCATTAAACCAGAATTATGCATTACAATTAGTAATGAAGGTTTAAATCGCACTAGATCAGTGCCTACTTTGGCAATAAGTTTGGCAAAATTTCATCCCAAAAGCGTACCAACCCTACAGTGGTCCTTAAAGTAACCGGCAGGTTTTTTGATTAAAAAGGGAAGGTTTTGGAGTATACTTGTACCCTACCAAGCGATAACTTTAAACTTAACGAAAGTCTAATGAAGATTTCGGATTGAAATATTCTCCTAAATACTAGTTAGAAATTCAAAAACCCTCCCCTATTCATCTAAACGAAGTTATTTAGCTGGAAAGAAAAATGGTTCTACCACGAATTTAATGGTACTAATACATTATTGTTTTATGATAATCAACTTTGTAGTATAGTATCCTGATGGGTGAGCCTTGCGGGATTTTCGGTTTTGTGCTGCCTTGCGAACCGTTAAGAAAATGACTTAGCTCCCGAGGTACGAAGGAGATCCAGTCATTTTTAGGTGAGCAAGGCTTCACAAAATTCCGCTGTCTTATCATTGACTATTATTGAACAAGCTTCCAGCGGAAAGAAAAGGCCGAGGCTCAGGACTTTTTGCCTGTCCCGATTTAGGCTTCATCGGGAGTTACTTTTTGGCGGCCAAAAAGTGACAAAAAAAACCTGTAGGTAATGGCTAAATAAATTTAGATGGTTGAAGTTTCTAGAAGGTAGCGAAGTTTTTATAAAATAAACATCCCTATTTATCTAGTATAGATATCATCTAATACCCATTATGCTTCTTCACTAAATTCAGGGTAGAACCAGTAAAATTATCAGGCGAAATTTTAAGGATTTGGCAAGAAGATTTTAGCTAGAAAATTACCTCCGGAATCAACGGAGCAATGCAGTTTTGCTTGATTTATCCTGCAATATTCTTTGCTCAAAAACAACCCAAGACCTAGTCCCATTCCCTCTTGGCTTCCTCCGTTTACTCCCATAAATGCCTCTATCTGTATCTCTTCATTTTGTCCAAAAATGGATTGCTTATTTTTTATAGCTAATTCATTTTCAATCAAGTCAACCTGAACTGTGCTATAATCTAGTTTAAAATTCAGGGAGTTTTCCAGCAGTTCTCTTAGTATAAATCTGATCTGTTCATCGTTGAAAATAACAATATGGGTAGAAAGAGGTTGGAAAAAAAAATTTTCAGCACCAAGTTCATTAATAGCCTCAAAGATCAAATCATTTAAATTTACCGATGCAGGGGAAGCAGTTGTCTTATCCAGTCCTTTATACAAGGATAGTTTGCCAAAACATCCATGGATTCGCTGGGCAGATGTCAAAGCTAATTTAACAAGTCGCGACACCTCTTTATGATCCAATGATTCAGTAACAATTTTAAGATTTTCAAGCGTATTGAGTAACTCTGTCATGTGAGTATCTTTTTCTTCACCAACTAGAGAATGATCAATTCTCATTTTTTTCTCATCCTTTAGGGAAGATGTAGCCTGCTTTTCCTTTTTCCTTTCTAACACTCCAAAAATGGAATTCAAAAGAAGACGGGCAGGGATGGGTTTGGATAGGTAATCGTCAGCACCTGCTTGTAGGCCTTTAGATTTATCCTCCTCGCTGACTTTCGCACTTAAGAAAATAAAGGGGATAAATTTAGATTTCTCCTCACTTTTGAGCACACTCAAAAATTGATATCCATCCATCTCTGGCATCATAATATCGCAAAGAATCAAGTCTATTTTTTGATCTTTAATTTTTAGAGCCTCGATTCCGTTATCAGCAGTACTAACAAAAAAATCATGGAATTCCAAGATTTCTTTGAGGTTCTGCTGAAGTTCAATCTCATCTTCAATTAATAAAATTCTTTTTTTCATAAGGCATGGTTACAATGAAGGTGGATCCTAGGTGTTCTTTAGTGTAAAAAGTCAATTTACCTCCCAGCTTTTCGAGCAGATCAGTCACGATACTAAGTCCCAGCCCAGTCCCTTTGATATCCTTTGCATTAGTTGCCCTATGAAAAGTATCTAAAACAAACTTAGTCTCACCTTCGGGTATACCGATCCCAAAATCAATTACATGGATCTCGACAGATTCCGGATTCTGGATAACTTTCAAAATCGGTTTTGGAGATCCCTCTGGAGTATATTTAATTGCATTTTCAATCAGATTTCCAAATACATACATTAATAGTGTGGGATCTGATTTCAGCACAAGGGGTTCACTACCCAAGTCTAATTTGATTTTAGTCTTATTTTCTTTCAACCCAAACCTATTGAATACTAACTGCGTAAGGTGGCTCCTGATATCCACATCGATTTCAATAGTATCAAGTTTACCATGATCGTTTTTTTCAAAAAGCATCACATCAGAAATAATATTGTTCAGACGACTAAGCTGAACATGGATTTTTCTAATTTGATTTAAAATCCCGGTATATGTTTTTTCTTCCTCAATTTTTTCGGTATTTAATTCTATCAAATCAGCTGAACTTTGAATGATAGCCAGAGGAGTACGAAGTTCATGTGAAATCATTGAAATAAACTTGGTTTTCAACTGATTGAGTTCAATTTTCTTTTCAAGAGTTCTCTTAAGTTCTTCCAATACAAACTCCCTCTCTGTAACATCCCTTGAAGTTGCCAAATATGACTTAAGTTCTCCTTGTTCGTTAAGGATAGGTTTCCAAAGTATTTCCAGCTTGATTTCTTTTCCTGAAACTGCATGTTGAAGGGGAATGACATATCTAGGATATGTGGTAAAATCATCATAATTATCTGGATTGAAATCGAATAATTTAAAAAATTTCTTTCCTATGAATTTTTCCGGTTTGAAACCCGTTAACTTTTCCAGAGATGGGGAAACATAAAGAATTTTTAAATCCAAATCATGTAGGGTAACAATATCATCGATATTTTCGGAGATGAGTCGGTATAAATTTTCAGACTTACCTCCAGCAAGTTTCAATTCTTCGTTTTGAACCTCCAACTCTATTTGATAAATCTCAAACTCGTGGAAGATGCCTAGTAGCTGATCGCTAGTTGGAACTTGTCTATCTTTTTGAGAATTTCTTCTCAGTAGAATCTCCTCTGCTTTACTTCGAAGATTAGTAAGATAAGAATCATTAGTTAAGTTCATTTTTCATAATAATTAGTCCATCTTTCAAAATAGTGTTTTTATGACTTAAAATCAAAGCTTTAAATATACGGTTATACCCCATAAAGAATTAATTTTTGCAATAATCAATCCAGTACACTCGAGGTATACAAGAAAAGTCGACTACAGACCAAATCGGTCGATTCACTCTCCATCCTACTGCTATCGAGAACAGCTAACGGTGGCTATATCTCATCCTCAAAAACAACTGATTTCTTCTAAATTGAATAGTTAAAAAATCATAATAAAATATGAATCACAGTTTCTAATCCCTGTTTCTTGGTGAAAAACGTTCATCAAACCCCAATTGACTAGGCTACCCAGTATATTCATTTTGGTCAGTACTCAGAGGTAGTCTTGACTTAATCTCAGGATCTTTCTTACAGGCTGCTGATTCCTTATTTCCCTACTGAGGGTATTGTTATTTATCTTCATGAAATTGAGCATGACTAAAAAGTCACACACTGAGATGATTAATTGCTGCGAGATTCTCCCGAAACGAGTTCGGGACAAGCTATGTGGCCATTAAAAAACAAATTATAAACACATGAAATACCTCTGGTAAGAACCTCTCCAAAATCAACTTACGATTCTGATAGTGCTATATCAAAAGTGTTTTGCTTTCATAAGGAAGGATAACTGAAAAAGTAGACCCTTGATTTTCTATGCTGTAAAAAGTTAATTTACCTCCCAGCTTATTCACCAGATCATTTACGATACTGAGTCCCAAACCAGTGCCTTTGATATTCTTCACATTAGATGCTCTGTAAAAAGTATCAAGAACTAATTTAACATCACTTTTTGGAATTCCGATCCCAAAATCAATGACATGGATTTCAACGGATTCCTTATTCAGTAGCATTTTCAAGATTGGTTTTGGAGATCCCTCTGGAGTGTATTTTATGGCATTTTCAATCAAATTCCGGAATACATGAGTCAAAAGTGTGGGGTCTGATTTCAGCACTACAGGCTCAGTACCCAGATCAAGATTGATCTGGGCTCCATTCCCATTTATCCCAAAAAAATTGAATACTAACTGTATAAGCAGGCTCCTGAGATCTAGGGCGATTAGATTCATGCCGATTTTCCCTTCATTATTCTTTTCAAAAAGGATCACATCAGAAATGATAGTGGTCAGACGACTTAGCTGAACATGGATTTTTCTGATTTGCTTTAATAAGCTCTCATGAGTTTTCACGTCTTTGATTTGATCAGAAATCATTTCCATCAAATCTACTGAGCTCTGAATGGTGGCCAGAGGAGTTCGAAGTTCATGGGAAGTCATTGAAATGAATTTGGTTTTCAGCTGGTTGAGCTCAATCTCCTTTTCCAGGGTTCGCTTGAGTTCTTCCAATACCGATTCCTTTTCCGTAACATCCCTTGAAGATGCCAAGTATGATGTGAGCTCTCCTTGTACGTTATAGATAGGTTTCCAACGCATTTCCAGTTTGATTTCTTTACCGGAAACCCCATGGATCAGTGGAATCACAAATTGTGGATTTTCGGTAAAGTCCAAATTTTCATTTGACTCATAATAAAAAAAACTGAGAAAGTCCTTGCCTATAAATTCCTTTGGATCGAATCCTGTCACCTTTTCCAGAGATGGGGAAGCATAGACCGTTTTAAGATCAAGATCGTGAAGGGTAACGATATCATCTATGTTTTCAGAGAGAAGTTTGTATAAACTTTCCGATTTCTCCTTGAGCTGTTCAACCTTTCTTTTTTCCTTACTCAAATTCAGCGAGTCAATCAAATTTGCATAGCTAGAAAGGAAAGGTTTTAAAAAGTTGACATCTTCCTCAGAATATGGTTTTTCCTTATTCGCAAGGCCTACCATACCTATGAATCTTTCTCCCTTAAAAATCGGAATTCCTAGAAAGCGTTTTAAATCCGGATGCCCTGCAGGCGTTCCAAGAATGCTTCTTCGATGGTCAATCGAAACATCATTAGAAATTATCGTCGTTCCATTGACCAAAACCCAACCAAAAAGCGAGTCAAGATTTCTAAACTCCATTCCAACCTTGAAATTTTCATTGTAATAATCAAGTACTTCATCATTCCAGGAAATATTACTAGTTGCATTGGATTTTAGGTAGGGCATCCCTTTTTCGTCGCGTAAAACTTCTCCTATAAAACCAAATGAACTATCTGTGAACCCAATTAGACTTTCGAGTAATAGATAGAATGTCTCCTGGATCTCATTATCCATTGAAAATCGAATCTGGGTGTTATTTATGGCTTGAATTGCTTCATTCAGCCGAATCAATTCCAATTCGCCCAGCTTTCTTTTATGAATATTGTAAAAAGAAATAGCTCTGGAATAGCCCATCTCATAGGGCAATGTTTGAACATTTAAACTAAACCATTGCTGACCTTCTGTAGTATTGAGTAGGATTTCATAGCTAGTAGAATCAGAATTGGAATTAAGAATTGCCAAAAAATCATCTTTTGACTCTACCGGAACAATGCTATTTATCCAAAAGCTTTCTGAAAATACCCCATCCACTTCAAAACATGAGTTGAAAGTAAAATTAGAATAGTGCAGTGTCAAATCTTCTTCACTAAATAGGACAAAAGGGTAAGGAAGATTGGTGACCATCTTTCTAAACCTTCCTTCAATCTGCCTCAGTTGTATCTCTTTGTTTTTTTCTTCGGTGATGTCAGAAATTCTCCCATGGATTCGCTTAGCGATATCCTCAGAATTGTATTCTTTAACAGATTTTTCATGAACCCAGGCAATGTTACCATCCAACTTTTTGATTCGATATTCCCTTTCGAAAATTGAATCATCGCTTTTTACAAAGGTTTCAAAAGAATGTTTAAACTCATCAAAATCTTCTGATATAATTTGTTTTCGCCAGAACTCTGGATCGCTAAGTAATTCTTCCTTTCTAAAACCGAAATTCCCAATCTTGTCAGAAACAAGTAAGACTTGCCTCGTAGTGAAATCAAGAGAATATAAAACATCCTCTACTGTATCAAATAATGCCTTCAATTTGGATTCGCTATCTTTCAAAAGGTCAAAATTGAGCTGGCTTTGATGCACATCATTGATGCTCCCAAAGAATTCGAATTCATGCCCTTTTATAATCTTTTTAAGATTCACACGGATGTAAAGGGCTTCTCCATTCAATCTCTTAAGAGCTGTGAGAAAAGAAGTACG
>JAFMBQ010000133.1 GCA_017858365.1 Algoriphagus sp.
CACGGTTTTTTACATCAGTATTGTAATAATTCAAGCTTTTTAATCCTAAATCATAACTTATCTGGAAATTAACCCCGGAGAGAATGCTAGCACCCAGACCTACTACCCCGCCTAGATCGTAACCACTAATCACCTCAGTGCTAGTATCCGTATTGCCATCCAATTCATATTTTCTCGACAATAAAAGGGAAGCTTGCGGACCAGCAAATACATTTAGAAATGGATAAATATTCAAACGAATGAGCACCGGAATATCAACATAATTTAATTTTTCAGAAATCACTGCTCCAGTTGATTTGACATTACCTTCATATCCTTTAATGGAATATTGAACTCCTGGTTCTACGGAGATAAATCCAGTACCAAATCGGTAATATCCTCCGGCATGAAACCCAAGTTTCGTATTAAAATTGGTGTCTGAGAAGTTTCCAGAACTCAATCCGGCTCTAATTCCAAATTGAGCATGCGCCACGAAGAATAAGCCAAAGGCTGCAATAAATAGAAAAAGCTTTTTCATTGATTTGAAGGATTTTAAGTTGATGAGTAGGGAAATAAATTTTTCAGTTTTCAAAAAGGTCTTATTTTTTATTTAAATCCAACAATCTTGTACAGGATATTTTTAAATTAACTCAATCAAGCAAAAAGAAGTTTTTTGATTTAGGACGCGTATCAGAATCTTTTAAGCAAATAAAATGGACAATTTCATCACGATATTAGAAAAATTTCAAGGAGTATCGATGGAGGCAAAACAGGCCTTTACTGATAGAATGGAAGTCTTTGAGGTCGAGAAAGGCACTATTCTAGTCAAAGAAGGCGAAATCAGCAACTACCTGTATTACATTAATGAAGGCTCTGCTCGTAGTTATTACATTAGAGAGAATCGTGAAATCACAGTTTCATTCACGTTGAATGGTGAGTTTGTCACGGCAATGCACTCTTTTATCACTAGGCAACCTTCCTATGAATATATCGAAACACTTGAAAAGAGTAAGATTTTGAAGATGTCTTATGATAACCTGAATCAATGCTTTCGGGAACACCCTGAGCTGGAAAGATCTTATAGGATGATCCTTGAGAAATATTACATCGTCCTTGAAGAGCATCAGATTTTTTCCAAATTCAAATCCGCCAAAGAACGGTATATGGAATTGATGGAAAACAGACCCAAGGTCATACAGAAGGCATCCGTGGGGCAAATTGCTTCCTATTTAGATATGACGATCGAAACACTCAGCCGAACAAGAGCCAAAATTTAAGATTGTGATTTTTGTCAAGGCCTCTTTTTTTTGTAATAATCAGTAAGTTTGATACTTATAAATAATTTGATACGATGAAAAAGCTTCACTTAATCCTTTTGGCTAGTCTCCTGATCCTATCGATTAGTTGCAGCAGTTCATCTGACGAACAAACTTTCGATTCTTCTAAAATTACCAGAGCTTCCGAAGCAGAAGTAGAGCAAGTGGTGGAAGACTTTATAATGGTGGAAGACGGTGGGACAATTGAAATTCCCGCAGGATTCTTCGAACTGAATACACAGCTTATAATTGACAACAAGACCGACATCACTATCAAAGGAGCAGGAATGGACAAGACCTTTTTGTCATTCAAAGGTTTACAAACAGGTGGTGAAGGAGTCAAAATCGTTGGGAACAACATAATAATCCAGGATTTGAGTATAGAGGATGCACCTGGCGACGGAGTAAAAGCGCAACACACCGATGGAATAACTTTTAGAAGAATCAATGTCACTTGGACGAATGGTGATAAGTCCCTCAATGGAACTTACGCTATCTATCCAGTACAATGCAAGAATGTACTGATCGATGAAGTGATCGCATCCCATTCAAGAGATGCAGGAATCTATGTTGGTCAATCCGAAAATATTGTTGTAAAAAACTCCTTGGCTTTTGGAAACGTAGCAGGTATCGAAATCGAGAATTCTGATAATGCAGAAGTGTTTGGAAATATTGCTCGAGACAATTCTGGAGGGATTTTGGTATTCAATCTTCCAGGATTACCCAAAGCAGATGGGGCTCGTACCCGAATCTACAACAACGAGATCATCGCCAATAATCATGATAATTTTGCTACCCCGATTGGCGAAGGACCTAATGGAAATACGGTGACCATGATCCCTCCAGGATCTGGAATTGTCCTTTTAGCAGCAAAAGAGGTAGAGATCTTTGACAATAAAATTCTAAAGAATAAAACATTTGGTATTGCTATCGCATCCTACCAAATCACAGGTTTCCCCGATGAGGCACCAAACTGGTCTCCCTACACTACAGATATCTATTTGCACGACAATCTATACGATCGAAGTGAGGGATTCCCTGATCTTACCCGTGAGCTTGGCCAACTAGTCAGCATTTATAATGCGCATCGTAAAGCCGAAACTCAGGATATTATTTATGATGGAATTTGGGACACTTCAGTTAGTGAAACCATTGAATCTAACCCTATGCGAATCTGCATTTCTGAGCCTTCAATGAATGAGTTATACTTTTCAAGATTTTTCCTAATGGATGGAGACGATAATATTGAAGCTTTTAAGGAATCTGCCCCTTTTCAAAACTGTAAAGTTGAAGTGCTTACGGATACTAGTCAAATAGCCGAAATGTGATGAGACGATCAAATTTATTTTGGACAGTTAATCTCATTGCTGGGTTGAGCTTGTTTGCTTTTGCCTGTCAAGAAGAAGCAAAGACAGTTAAAAAAGTAGAAGCTGAATTAGTGGCTGAAGCTGCGGATGGAAAATACCCTTACCAAAGACTTTCAACTTATGGTTTTTTCGAAGGACAAATCAATCAGCTTCTCCCTGCGGGAAACGTCATTCTATACCAACCTGCATCATCGCTTTTTACAGACTATGCGCTAAAAACTCGCTACGTCTATTTCCCAGCTGGAGAGAAAGCAAAGCTTGTTGCTGACAACTTGGAGTTTCCTGAGGGCACAGTGATCATTAAAAATTTCTATTACCCAAGTGATTTTAGAGCATCAGAAGGTGATCGAAGAATTATCGAAACTCGATTGATGGTAAATTCTGAGAAAGGGTGGGAAGCTTTTCCCTATATCTGGAATGAAAAGCAGACCGATGCAGTACTTAAAGTAGTCGGCGGTCAGACCGAAGTGAAGTTTGTGGATTATAGCGGAAAAGATCAAGTCATCAACTACATCATCCCAAATAAAAACCAATGCAAGACCTGTCATAATATCTCCGAGGAAATGGCTCCAATCGGAGTAAAAGTAAAACATCTAAATAATGAGTTTGATTTTGGGACTGGTAAAATAAACCAACTCGCACAATGGACCGCTTTGGATAAGCTCGAGGGATTTGAAGGGGCAGAAGCTTATCCGGCCATGATCAATTACGAGGAGGCGAATTTACCCTTGAATGATCGTGCCATGGCTTATTTAGATATCAACTGTGCCCATTGCCATAGTCCTGAAGGTTCTGCTAGTACCTCTGGTCTTTTCCTGACTTATGACCAAACTGATCCTATGAAGCTGGGAGTAAATAAAACTCCGATAGCAGCTGGAATCGGTGCGGGTAGCTTCAAATTTGACGTATCCCCAGGAAACGCAAATGAATCGATAATGACTCATCGAATGAACTCCACACAAGTAGGAGTTGCGATGCCCGAACTTGGACGAACAACTGTTCATCAAGAAGGAGTTGCCCTGATTCGAGATTGGATCAACTCAATGAAGCCATAAAAAAACGGCTTCCTTTCTTAGGAAGCCGTTTTAAGAATTTATCCAACCAACTTTTTATCGATATAGTCAGAATTCATAAGTGAAAGCGCACCCATATATTTTAAATTAAAACTCAGAACATCCCCAACTTTGTAATTTTTAGGGTTTTCACCAAGATTTATAATAATCATATCAGAGCTTGCTCCCAAGAGCTCCACACTCTCGTCATTTGGAATCAGATATTTAGAATCCACATCCAAAACACCTACATCCACTATTGCTCTAAAAGAACTCTTTCCGAGTAAACTTTCATCGATTTCCTTAACTTCTCCTTGAGGAGTTGGTGCTAAAACTCCACTGGGCACAAGAGGCTTTTCTTGCATTTCAATGATTTCGGTATGTAATTCAAACACATCCCCATGCATGCCTTCAATCACTTTTTCTTCAACGAGATCCATTCCAAAATATAACGTCTCTCCGATTCTAAAGTGATTTACCCCAATTGGCAATTGATGATTGAGCATCAAGGGAATCGTGACCGAGGTGCCTGCAGAAACCCAAGGAATTTTCTTATTGAACTTCAGCTCTATAATCTGCTTATAAAGGCAAAGTTGGATCAACTTATCTGCAGATGGCATTATCCCATTTAGGCAATTGAGATTCGTTCCTAATCCGATGATTTCGATATTCGGCAATTCAAAAACACGATCGTAAAAATCCAGCAACCGATCGCCCATCACTCCTTCGCGAAGATCTCCAGTCTCCACCATGATAATAATTTTATGCTTTTTTTCTTGGAGAACAGCTTCTTCACTGATCCATTCTATGGTTTTCAATTCACTGTTTAAACTTACATCAGCAAACTTTACCAGTTTCCCTATGTTTTGCTTTGCCACAGGTTTAATGTAAACCGTCTGAATTTCTGGCCCAATTGATTTGACCATTGCCAGATTACTGATTCTGCTGTCATGGATTTCAGTCACTCCCAGCTTGATCAACTCGGTGAGAAAAAGTCTATTCCCACAAAAAACTTTGGAAACTACTCCCCAAGAGACCTCCTTTTCCTCAAACATTTTCTTCAAGAAAAGGTAATTCTCTTCGAGTTTTTTCTTATTTAATGTCAGGTATGCCATCTTATTTGGTTAATCTCATTTCGAGATATTTGTTAGTAAATCCTAATTTCTCATAAAGCTTTTTAGCAGGATTATCTGCTTCCACATGTAGCGCAATCGCTCCATTTGCCATTTTTATAGCTAAGCCCATAATCTTACTCCCGATTCCTTTTCCTCTATGTTGATCATCAACTGCGATATACACCAAGATATTTTCAGGAATATATGCGGACATACCGGTCTTGTTCATAATTAACGCACCGACTAATTTTTCATCTTCTTTTGCCATGACGACAAAGCCACCTGCATGCATATTTTGATCTAATGCATAATCCAGACATTTCATGATATCAGCTTTAGGATCCCCATAAGCACCTAAGTGTTGGAATAAGAAATCAGCGATTTCTGATTTTTGGAGAAATGTGGCATTATCAATAGTGGAAAGTGTTTCTAATTTAATCATAATGATTTTCAAGTTCTTTTGTGTTTTTATTAATCAAAACCACCGAGACAAAAGTCATCAGTGAAAGTAATAGCCCGAATAAATTCGCGTCTAATCCCAAGGGCAATGGCACTTCAAAAATGGAAAGTCCTGCAGTAAGGGAACCACCAGCGATCATTGAAGCAATAGCAGCTTTTGGATTTCGCTGATTGAAAAACAATCCAGCAATCACCGGGACCAGAAGACCGGAAACCATAAATGCATAGGAATATAACATCAAACTGAGTACTTCCGTCATCTGCCAAGCAATTACTATTGCTACAATACCGATAGCTAGTGTCGATAACTGACTGATTCTCATCTCTTGCTTCAGCGATTTACCTTTGAAAAAATCACCCAATAGGTCAGTGGTGAGATTCCCAGAAGCAGCCATCAGGCAGGAATCAGCTGTCGAGAGCACTGCGGAGAAGTATGCTGACATCATCAATCCCAATATACCAGCTGGTAAAATTTGGCTAAGCAAAACAGGCAAGCCCATCTCTGGATCCATTGCAATTGTATACCCCTCAAGAGCTCCCTGTTCTACCGCCACTCTGGACAATAAGCCTAGGGAAACACCAAGCATGGCCATAATTGGCCATTCAAACAGACCAGCGATAAACCATGCTTTCTTTGCCGACTTCACATCTCGTGAGGCAAAGATTCGCTGGTAGAGAGTCATACCAACAAACCAAATTGGGATGATAGTAATTCCCCAATTCGTAAAATCTTGCCAAGTAAGGTTCCCAAAGCTGAAAAACTCCTGTGGAAGTGTGGAATGAATCCCGTCCCAACCACCGACATAATTATAAGCAATAGGTATTCCGATAAACATTAAACCCGACATCAGAATAATCCATTGAATAGTATCTGTATAGATCACAGCTTTCAAGCCTCCCATCACCGTGTAGACCACCGCTATGGCTCCCATGATCATCAATGCCACATGCAAGTCTAACCCTTCAAAGGTGCCAGAGGCTAGTTTTGCTCCAGCCAAAAGTTGGGAAGAGGTGAATCCCAAATAGCCAAGGAAGCAGATTAAAGCCGCTAATTTTGCAGCCTTACCATTGAATAAATGCCCTATGATTTGGGGGAAAGTGAAAAACTTAGCAAATGCAGGATCTGACTTTACTCTGGGAATTAATACCACCGCGGCAAGCCAAGCACCCAATAATCCGGTGAAAAGCATCCAAGACCCTGACAATCCCATCACAAATCCGAGTCCTCCCAATCCAATTGAAAATCCTCCTCCCACATCTGTTGCCACTACCGAAAGACCAATATGCCAACTTCCTATCGACCTACCTCCTACATAGTAATCTTCTTGATCGGTATTTTTCTTCATGAAAAAATAGCCCACCCCTAACATAGCCAGCATATAGACTACAAAGATCCCCAGATCTATTAAATGCATTGCTCAATTGGATTTATAATAAAATTATTGAAAATATAATTTTTCAAAGGTACAAAAAACACCTCCAATCGAAAAATTGAGCAGTAATTTGAATGAAACTTTATCAAAAAGGTCAATTTTTACTTAAAATTATACAATAAAAAACATCCTGATTATGACTAAAAAAACGGACGCAAAAGATTCGCTTGTTTAGCTTCTGACCAAGCAGGATACATTCTGGCTGGTTTGTAAGACTTAAAGATGAATCCTGAAAAAATAAACCAGTTCAAGGTCAAGCTTCTTCTTTCGAACTTTTTGTAAAACCAATATCTCCATCTTGACACTAGAATATCAAAAAAAAAGACCGGATCGCTCCGGTCTTAATTTCAAGGATTTTGTTTTTTACATATTCTCACTACTTACCACAGCAGAGAAATACTCCCGATTCATTCTGGCAATATTTGTTAGACTGATTGATTTAGGACATTCCGCGGCGCAAGCACCAGTATTGGTACACGCACCGAATCCTTCAGCATCCATCTGAGCAACCATCTTCTCTGCACGGCTTTTTCGCTCTACTCTTCCCTGAGGCAATAGTGCCAACTGGGAGATTTTTGCGGAAGTAAAGAGCATTGCCGAAGCATTTTTACAAGCTGCTACACAAGCTCCGCAACCAATACAAGTTGCCGCATCGAAAGCTTCGTCAGCAATTGTCTTTGGAATTGGAATCTCATTGGCATCTGGAACACCTCCTGTATTTACAGAGACATATCCACCTGCTTGAATGATTCGATCAAAAGCAGATCGATTCACCACTAAGTCCTTTACAACAGGGAAAGCTTTCGCCCTCCAAGGCTCAATCGTTATAGTCTGTCCATCAGAAAACGAACGCATATGAAGCTGGCAAGTCGTAGTCTGAAGTGGTCCGTGAGGATTTCCGTTAATGTAAAGTGAGCACATTCCACAGATTCCCTCACGGCAATCGTGGTCAAAATGAACTGGGTCTTGACCCTTTTCGGTAAGCTCTTCATTTAGTACATCCAACATTTCCAAAAAGGACATGTCGGCAGAAATACCATCTATTGGATAGGTGACAAATCCCCCTTTATCAGAGTTATTCTTTTGTCTCCATACTTTTAATATAAGTTTCATATAGCTATGAATTAAGGTCGTAAGATTATTTATAAGATCGCTGAGTCAACTTCACATTCTCGAATTCTAGCGGCTCTTTCACCAACTCCTCTTCTTGACCTTCTCCCATGAATTTCCAAGCTGCTACATACGCATAGTTCTCATCATCACGTAGGGCTTCTCCTTCAGGAGTCTGATACTCTTCTCTAAAGTGACCACCGCAAGATTCATTTCTGTTTAGTGCATCATCGATCATCAGCTCTCCCAATTCAATGAAGTCAGCTACTCGATTTGCTTTTTCCAGCGATTGGTTCAATTCTTCATTCGTACCCAGCACTCTGACATCAGACCAAAATTCCTTCTTCAAGGCCTTAATATCAGCTTTTGCTTTTTTCAGTCCCTCTTCTGTACGTGCCATTCCACATTCATTCCACATGATTTTTCCTAATCGCCTGTGGAAATGATCAACAGTTTTTGTGCCGTTGATTTTGAGTAGCTGATCAATTCCAGCTTTTACTTTGTCGAGTGATTCTGCAAAAGCAGGATGTGAATCATCCACTTTCTTTGGTGGAGTCTGCGCTAAGTAATCTCCGATTGTATATGGAGCCACAAAGTATCCATCAGCTAATCCCTGCATTAATGCCGAAGCACCTAATCTATTAGCACCGTGATCTGAGAAGTTTGCCTCTCCCAAAGCATAAAGGCCTGGGATATTTGTCATTAAATTATAATCGACCCAAAGACCACCCATAGTATAGTGAACTGCTGGGTAAATCATCATTGGACTTTTGTAAGGATTCTCACCAGTGATCTGCTGATACATGTCGAACAAATTGCCGTATCGAGCCCGAATAGCATCTTCTGAATCCCGAGCAATTGCATCTCTGAAATCTAGGAATACAGCCTCACCTGTCTCATTGACACCACGTCCTTCGTCACATACTTCTTTCGCATTTCTTGAGGCCACATCACGAGGTACAAGGTTTCCAAAACTTGGATATTTTCGCTCTAAGAAATAATCTCTATCCTCGTCTTTAATATCAGCTGGTTTGATCTGCTTCTTACGAAGCTTTTCGGAAGTCTCAACAGTTTTAGGCACCCATACACGACCGTCATTTCGAAGTGACTCGGACATCAAAGTCAATTTAGACTGATGATCTCCTGACACAGGGATACAAGTCGGGTGAATCTGGGTGAAGCAAGGATTAGCAAATAAGGCTCCTTTTTTATGTGCTCTCCAAGCGGCGGTCACGTTTGATCCCATCGCATTGGTTGATAGGAAAAACACGTTACCATACCCTCCCGTACACAATAAAACTGCATGAGCAGCATGGGTTTCAAGTGCTCCAGTGATCAAATTTCTAGTGACAATACCTCTAGCATGGCCGTCGATAGTCACCACATCCATCATTTCAGTTCTTGGGAAAAGCTTCACTTTTCCATTGGCTACTTGACGGCTCAAAGCAGAATAAGCACCCAAAAGCAATTGCTGTCCTGTTTGGCCACGAGCATAAAATGTTCGGGAAACCTGAGCTCCACCAAATGATCTATTGGCTAGCAATCCACCGTACTCTCTTGCAAAAGGAACTCCCTGAGCCACGCATTGGTCAATAATACTTACTGAGACTTCAGCAAGACGATAGACATTTGCCTCCCTTGAACGGTAATCCCCACCTTTAATAGTGTCGTAGAATAATCTAAAAACAGAGTCTCCGTCGTTTTGATAGTTTTTCGCAGCGTTAATTCCCCCTTGCGCAGCAATGGAGTGCGCTCTTCTCGGACTATCCTGGAAACAGAATGCTTTTACATTGTAACCCAACTCTGCAAGTGAGGCAGCAGCAGAAGCTCCGGCCAAACCTGTTCCGACTACGATTACATCGTATTTTCTTTTGTTTGCTGGATTGACCAGTTTACTGTTAAACTTATGCTTGGTCCATTTTTCTGCCAATGGACCAGCAGGTATTTTGGAATCTAGTATCATACGGGACTATAATTAGCTCTGTGATGTGAAATAGATGTA
>JAFMBQ010000134.1 GCA_017858365.1 Algoriphagus sp.
AAATATACCCTCGGATCAAATGCCACATCTGCCTAAGCAAAACCGATGGAATACTCCTGCTTCCATTGAACTGGCAAGAAAGCTTCAGACAGCTTTCCGTTTCTGATCAAAACCGTCTGGAAGCAATGATTTTGGAAATCTTTCGAGAAGAAGGGTTTTCTAATGTCGCACTGTATGATCAGCTGGACTATGAACTGCTAAGGGCAGGAATAAAGGATGTAAATGATCCGATTCAGCGTGCAAATATCCAATTGGAATTGGGTATCCCCTATCTTCTTGGGCTCAGCATGGGCGAGTTGCGCTGGACAGGAAACTGGGAAAATAGCGACCCCTCAAACATAGCGTCGCCCACCTATTGGGAAAATGACACTCAGGTCATGAATTCCCTAAGAATTGCCCTTATGGAAACCGCCACTGGTGATATTATTTCTGATTATGCGATCACTACGACGATCGATGGCCTTCCGATTCCTGTAGGTGATGGAGAAACGATGAGTTTGAATTTCGCCTCTCTTTCCAAAGCTGTCAGTATCAGCACTCGAAAAGGAATCAAAAACCTAGTCAAAGATTGTGAATGCTAATTCGATCTAGGATTTACCAGATGACTAAAGGAGCTATAAACTATTATTAATTCAGATCTTAAGATTAGAATTCTTCCAATTCTCTAATCTCCCATTCTCTATTATCCAAATCGCTTATTCTCTATTCCCAATCTCTAATCTCCCAATCCCTTTTCCCTAATCCCCATTCACCCAATCCCTTTTCTCTAATCTCTCAATCTTCTTTGTTCTAAAAATCACTGATCAAACCACCAGACCGGGTAGTCATCACTACTATTTTCAAATTCACTACACCGGAGGCAAGTTTTTGGATAGTCATCCAGTCGGCGAGTGGGAGAATACGTACAGACTTCAGGAATAAAAAAAGGTACGTCTGCCTGAGTGGTATAGATCCGAGTGAGTTTCACATTGGCCACTTCAAAATTTCCTAAAACCACCTCATCAGGATCATTCACATTTTGAATATTTCCTCGAATAGGTGCCGGCGGTGTATCAAATACAGAACCCGTATTGTTCACCAGTTCACGCACTTTGCGCCAATACTCATAAGAAGACTTACTGATACTGGTCTGGCGAACATTAAAATAATGGCGACTCAAAAAGGATTCGTCAATAATCCGTTCTGCGAGGATTTGACTGGACGTTCCTCCAGGACGATTTAATAAATCCCCGTTTAAAAGCGTAATCCGCTCCGGATCCGGATAATCAAAAACAAAACAAAGAGGAGGGGGCGTATTGAAAGGATTAGGAAAAAAAGTCAAATCCCAAAAATAAACTTCATCTACATCCCATCTTAAATAATAATCCCCCACTTGCTCTGGAAGCTGAACGGTTGAGATGATGGAAATAAATGCCGTCTCTGGTTGATCTTTAAAAATCCCCCGCTCAAAAGTATAGCTCAGCTCATCAGTACCGATCACAGGATTCAGTGACTCAGCAGTTGATCGATAAGTTCGCCCTTCAAAAGAAATCTCAACTTGGTAATCTACACCCGATTTTAGTCCCAGCGAAGTTCCAAATTCATATTGACCAGGCTTGATTTCTTGGAAAGAAATCATACCCCCATCACTGCTGATCACATTTACACTTGCTCCCTGAAGTGGCCTTGGAAGGTCATTGATTACAAAATAATTTCCTGAACTCAACGGCTCCCGATTAGCTGAGGTGGTTTCGGATAAATAAATGACTTGGGCTTCATTCAGATTATTGAGCTGGCCCGATACAATTAATTTTTCCACGCCACGATTCAGTGGAAAATCAATTTTCTCCACACAAGAACCCAGCAAAACAGCCATCAAAAGAACTAGTTTCCCTAGACCATTCAAAAAACCTGAAGTGGGATTCTTTAAATTCTTGGAACTGAAAACTGATTCCACAAGATATCTGAACCGAAAACCAATAACTTTTTTACACCTACTCATCATCACCTCCTCCAAATTGTATACTGTATGTGATCGACGGGAAGATCGATCCCAAGATTGCTAATCTATAGGATCGTAATTGTTGGGAATCCCCATCCTTTTGCCAAAAAATCGAATAGGCATTACGCCTGCCCAAGAGATTGTAAATACTGAAATTCAGGCTGTCCCCTTTTTTAGAAAACACCTTCTCCACAGTGTAAGAAACATCTACCCGGAAATAATCGGGGATCCAATATTCATTTCGGCCACTGTATTCAGGTACAATTAATCCACCCAAAACATAACTGGAGTTTACCGCATTAATTGGTCTGCCTGTAGCGTAATTCACACTGAAATTGAAGAGTCCACGGGGATACATTTTCTTACTCAGGATAAAATTCACCTCATGTGGCTTGTCATAATTGGAGGGGAACCAAGCTCCACCATTAATTTGCTCCACGGGAAAAGGACTTTGGGTTCGGAAAAAAGATCGGGAATAGGTATATGCCAACCAACCGGTCAGCACTCCAAGATTTTTCTTGATTAGAAATTCCCCTCCATAGGCTTTACCTTCTCCAAAGACCAACTCAGTTTCAATATGTGGATTCAAAAAGATCTGTGCAAAATCCCGATACTCCACCTGATTTGCTGTCATGCCGTAAAAGCCATCTACCGAAAACTCCCAGGTATTGTCTTTCGAGTTGCGGAAGTAGCCGAGTGAAAAGCTATCGGAGCGCTGTGGCTTAATATAGGTCGTGCTCAACTGCCAAAGATCTATCGGGGTAGGTCCGAAAGTATTCGATACAGATTGGATATATTGGAACAGTCGCGAATAGCTCAGCTTAATCGAGGAGTTGGTATTCAGATTATGACGAAGAGAGAAGCGAGGTTCAAAACCCGAATAACTCGCTATGTTCCCTGTTCCTACGGGTGTAAATCCTGTCTGAGTATCCAGACTTATCGAACTGTTTTCTTGGTATTGATAAACTGTATCTGGACCAAGTTGATTGTATGTGGAATAACGGAATCCTGCTACGATCCCAGTCTTTGGTGAAATCTCCCACTCCAATGATCCAAAGACGGACGCTTCTACCCCTTGCTCCTTCCCTATTTGTTCACTTTGAATCGAAGATTCATTGGTATAAGGAGTAATTACCTCATTTTTTCCTTTGTAATAAATCGCCTCTACACCAGAACTAACCGCTAGTTTCTCATTTGCCCAAGTACCGGAAAATTTCCCCTGTTGATAGCGCATGCCATTAGCTACTTGCGCAGCATCCAAGCCCTCGGGATCAAAAAAAGCATTATTAAAATTGCCATCTGCAACTAGCGCGGAAACCGAAAGATTTTCTCCAAGAACCCCCTTGTAATTTATAGAGCTCACCCGATTCGCCCAGTCATACCCAAACTCATCAGAGAATTTGAAATAATCACTGGTAATTAAGGTATTGGCGCTGACCTTATGACCAGGCGCTAGCTCCCAAGACAATCCCACATAGGCATCGTAGAAATTCAGTTTACTATTCTGTATATCGAAATCCTGGGCTTGATTCAGCAACCAATTGGTATTGGAGATTCTGCCGCCCATAATCACACTGATCTTATCTTTTAGGATGGGTCCTTCAAGCAAAAGTCTCCCATTGGAAGTCCCGATCCCAACTTGCCCGCCCCAGTCTTGCATATCCCCTTCTTTCATTTTGATATCCAAAGCAGATCCTGCTCGCCCGCCATAATTTGCAGGCAGATTTCCTTTGTATAGCGTGAATGTCTCGGTCAAATCCGTATTGAAAGCAGAGAGAAAACCCAGGGCATGATTCGAACTGAGTACCAATGCCTCATCCATCAGCAAAAGATTTTGATCTGTTTTTGCACCGCGAACATTAATTCCAGAAGTACCTTCCCCGACTGAGCTCACCCCAGGGAGTAGCTGCAATCCTTTAAAAATATCTGCCTCTCCGAGGAAAGCTGGAATAGCTTGGAGTTCACGAGTCGTGAGTCTGGTCACTCCGGTAATGGGATTCCGCACATTGCGATCAGGCTCATCAGACATCACCACTACACCATCGAGTTCATAGCTTTTATCTTCCATAGTCAGATTCACTACGCCATTGGCATACATCGTTACATGGACAAAAATTGGAATACGAGAAATATGGCGGAAGGAAACGCGATGTGTTCCTGGATGAATGTTTACCAAATAAGTACCGAAACGATCCGAACTAACGCCTGTATAATTCCCATCAACAGAAATCCCAACTCCTTCAATGGGATCTGAGGTTCCGGTTTCAGTTAGCTTCCCTGTCAAGATATAAGTCGCGGGATTTGATCCGGAATTCTTTCCAAAAGAAAAGTTAAGCGAATCTGTTTGAGCAGTGGCAAGCTGAACAATCAAACCAAAAATTAAAAGTATCGCAAATCTTCTCATCAACTTAAAACTAAACCAAAAATGGACCAATCCCCAATCAGAGGGATAAGCGGGGGAATTCAGTAAGGAAAACGGTTGATTTTTAGGACTAGAGGATTCGCATTCAGCGCTATTGCTGTTATAAATTTTTCCTAACCAAGAAGTTAAATTATATTGATTAGTCTTGTTTTTTTTCCGTAATTGATTCTAAAAGTGAAAATAATTTTGCTCGTTTTCAGTCCGAAAATCCAATTAATTATTATAATAATACAACCACTTTCAACAAAATAATTCGAAATTAGACTTAATTTTTACATACGCACTTGAAACGATTTTTCTTCCTCAAAACATATGAACAGCAATCTACCGATAGACCTCTCGCCTGAAAAGCTCCAAGCAATAACAGATGCTGTACAGCACTTGGTCACTGAATTAGGCCCAATTTTGATCTCATTTAGTAACGAAGAGCGGGAGCTTTTGCGACAAACGGAGGCCTTTTCTACTCCACTGATCGAAAAGATCATGAACTATATGCTTACCGATCCTGAATTTCTGCAACCTGAATTAAACGTGTCTGCTGTCCAGAGTGATTGGAAAATCATCGCTGCACTAATTCCAATCTCCAATGCTCTGAAACAACTTTCAACCGGACTGGACGACACCTTACTCCGGATTAACTCAGATTTGTAATAAAGAAACTAGGTGGCTCACCTAAGAAAGGGAGTTGAACCAATTAAGATTACTCAGTAATTCCTAATGATCAAGTGTGGCTACTTGGATATCTTCTCCATTATCCAAAGCTATTTTCAACCTCTCAACCATAAAGAGATCAACATTTAGGCTTTATTTTTTCAACCAAACTTCAATTGAAAAACTATTTTTGACCAACCCCAACCAAAGCAAATTGATAATTCTTTTGATTGAATTTAAGTCGTGGCTCAATTCCAACTTGCCATCCAATCCCCTTTTCCATTTTATTAATCTTTACTTTTGCGCCCTTGCAATCATTTACCATGGAAAAGGAAACACAATCTGTACGCCCAGCGAAAATCACACCCGAACAAATTGCGCAATGCATTGCTGTTCTGGAGAGTTTGAATGCAGATTCAGATCAGATTTTTGAGATTCCAAAGGACAGTAGACTCGCACTTTTGATGGCTGCAGGGCAGTTTTCCCGACCTAGCAAGGAAGAACTTGCCGAGCGAAAAAAGGGAGCGAAGAAGATCCATCGGAAGAAACTCTTTGACATTGACAAAACAGCCCGGAAAACTACCGGTATTCGCTCTGCACGTGAAGCCTCGATTTTCATTGCTCCGAGTAGGTTGGCTTTGACTGGTAAGGAGGCTGATGAAGCTATTCAATTGGAATCGCCTCGAGAATGCTATGTCTGCAAGGAATCCTTTGACAGGCTCCATCATTTCTATGATACGATGTGTACGAGTTGCGGCGACTTCAATTATGCCAAACGTTTCCAAACGGCAGATCTAAAAGGTCAAGTGGCATTGGTGACAGGCGCTAGATTGAAAATAGGTTATCATATCACACTTATGATGCTTCGTGCTGGAGCAACCGTGATTGCTACGACTAGATTCCCGATCGATTCTGCTTTGCGCTATGCCAAAGAACCTGATTTCAGCGAATGGGGCGACCGACTTCATATCCATGGATTGGATTTGAGACATATCCCAAGTGTGGAGATTTTTTGCAATTACATAGAACAGCAATATGATCGCATGGATGTGTTGATCAATAACGCAGCTCAGACCGTGCGTCGCCCATCCGGTTTTTACCAGCATTTGATGGAAAATGAGGCATTGGCTTGGACAGATCTTTCTTTCGCTTTGCAAAAATTACTGTCTGACCATCATTCCTGCCTGCAAGAGATTCGTGTTCTCAGTCAGCAATTTGCCGAAGGGGAAAATAAAAATCTGCCTGTTTCTTGGCATGGAAAACAACTCGGAATAGGTCTAACTTCTTCCGCCCAGCTTACACAAATCCCTTACAGCATTGATGATTCCTTAAGTTCTGAGGAAATTTTCCCGATTGGAAAACTTGACGCTGATCTTCAACAATTAGATCTACGAAAGACGAATAGCTGGCGACTGAAACTTGGAGAAATCCACACCAACGAAATGCTGGAAGTACAGCTTGTGAATTCTGTGGCCCCATTTGTCCTCTGCAATCGCCTCGTGAACATCATGAAGAAGGCTGATACGGGGAAAAAGCACATCATCAATGTGTCTGCTATGGAAGGAAAATTCCATCAGTTTCACAAAGAAGCTCGCCATCCGCATACCAATATGGCCAAAGCTGCACTGAATATGATGACGCTTACTTCTGCCGCTGAACTACCAAAATTTGGGATTTACACCAATGCCGTGGATACTGGTTGGGTGACGGATGAAGATCCTGCGGAGTTGGCAAAGCGAAAGCAAGATTTGCATGATTTCCAACCTCCACTGGATATCGTCGATGGAGCTGCCCGTGTGATGGACCCATTATTTGATGGGATTAATACCGGTAAGCATTGGAACGGAAAGTTTCTGAAGGATTATAAGCCGACTAGCTGGTAGATTCTTAATTTAGCTCAGCGAATCTGCGATAAAACTATTAGTTCATTTATTGGAAAAAGGCTTCCCCTCATAGGTCCCGCGATAAAACCGAGGAAGTCCAACTTCTGGATATGCGGAACCACCCTGACGCTTTCAAACTCAATCCACCTGCCTCACTATTTCTTTGATAATCTCAGCCATCACAGGCTCTGCAATTGCAGCAGCTTCCAATACTTCGGCTAGGGTAATCCGCTTGATCTTACCCTCCACGCCCAAATCGGTAATAGCTGAAATTCCAAATACTTCGATCCCCATTTGCCTTGCCACAATCACCTCCGGCACTGTACTCATGCCCACCGCATCTGCTCCAATACTTCGAAGGTAATTGTACTCCGCGGGAGTCTCCAGATTGGGACCCTGAACTCCGGCATAGACACCACGATGGAGATGAATCTTATTCATTTTGGCAAAACCCAAGGCTCGACTCAGGAGCTCGGAAGAATAGGCATCACTCATGTCCGGGAAGCGTGGCCCAAAAGCCTCAACATGTTTGCCCCGAAGTGGATTCTCCGGAAAGAGATCGATATGATCGGTGATCAGCATTACCTCACCAACGTTCTGCGCAGGATTTAATCCTCCACAAGCATTTGATATGAGTAGGGTCTCAATGCCCAGTTGCTTCATCACGCGAATCGGAAAGGTGACCTCCTTCATGGAGTAGCCCTCATAATAATGGAAGCGTCCTTTCATGGCCAGCACTGGCTTACCGGCTAGTGTTCCAATCAGTAATTTTCCAGAATGGCTTTCTACCGTACTCAGAGGAAAATGTGGAATATCCCGGTAATCTAAGGCATGGCTCAGTTCGATTTGATCCCCAAGGCTCCCTAGGCCAGTACCGAGAATAATGCCGATTTTGGCAGGTGCTGGGAGAACCTTTCGGATGGCTGCAGCAGCCTCTAGGACTTGATCGTAATAGTTCATGGTCGAAAAGATTAATGTCGCAATGTATCAAAATTAAGAAATCTTCGAACTTTTAGTAGGACTTCCTTGTATTGGCTTCAACATTAAAGACGCATGATTAAGATAATCGTAGGAACCAACCGCCAAAACTCTGTATCCAAGCAAATTGCAGAAATCGTTCAAAAGATACTTTTAGAAAAAGGAGCTGAAAGTGAAATCCTAGAATTGATAGATTTGCCTTCCGATTTTATTGAGACTGCCTTGTATGAAAACAACGGGAAAAATGAGGCTTACAATGCCTTTCACGAAAGGGTGGCCTCAGGAAAGAAATTTATTTTTATAGTGCCGGAATACAATGGCTCATTCCCTGGAATCCTAAAAACCTTTATCGACGGGATGACCTATCCGAATACCTTTCGGAATAAAAAAGCGGCGATGATTGGAATTTCTTCTGGAGTTGGCGGGGGTGGCATCGCGTTGAGCCACCTTACCGACATCTTCCATTATTTAGGTATGCATGTACTCGCTCTCAAGCCGAAGCTTGCAAAAATAGAGCAAAATATGTCAGATAACCTGCTCACCAACAAGTTGTACATAGAGTTACTGCATAGCCAGGCAGACATGCTGCTTGAATTTTAGGACTTAGTCCACATTATCATGCAGGAATCTGTTGTTACCTAGAATCTCATTTTCGTCACTGAGATTGTACTTGCTGATGCTAGGCTCTGAGCTGTGCTGCGGCTCATTGAGCACTACATTCTTACGTTGATAAGCCGGCACTTCCAATTTCTCCTTCAGTTCATCTGGTGTAGGATTGAAAGTTCTATTGCCTTTCAGCTTCTCAAATCGCTCATGTGCACGCTGAATAGCTTTCTGCTTCATCTGCTCATAATAGTCATTTGCAAATCCCGTCGTCGCAGGCTCATTGACTTTCTCAAGCTTCTCAGTTGGCTTTTCATCTTCTTCTTTTTCTTCGAAAAGGTCATGAATAATTTTCTCTGGAGCTTCTTCGATTTTCTCTTTCTTCACTTCAAATGAGAAAGCCTTCTCCTTTGGAGTTTCTACTTCAGGAGTCAGAGCTGGTTTTGGATTCATTGCTTTTGGAAAGGAAAACACGAAAGTCGAATCTTCATCAATCGCTTCTTCCTTTACAATTTTGCTTTTGCCTGAATCCAAGTTGATCACAGTCTTCTCTGCCTGATGCTCGTCAACTGGAGCTTTGGCTTCAGGAAGATTAAAAGTCGGTGCTGGCTGAGCTGCTTTGAGCATTTCCTTTCTAGCAGTTCCTGCCAGACGATCCATTTCAAAACCTGTAGCAATCACTGTTACTCGAATCGCTTTACCAAGATCAGGATCGATGCCCTGACCGAAGATCACTTCAGCATTGTCACCAGCCTTTTCTTGGATGTATTCCGTGATATCGCTTAACTCATCCATAGACAATTCCTCGTCCTCACCTGACATGATGGAAAGGAGGATTTTCTCAGCGCCACGAATATCTACATTGTTTAACAAAGGAGATGAAATCGCTGCACCTGCTGCACGGATGGCACGTCCTTCTCCCTCTTCGGTTGAAGATCCCATTACGGCTGCCCCAGCATTTTTCATGACCGTCTTCACATCTTCAAAATCGACGTTTAAATCTTGGTGGATCGTAATGATCTCTGCGATGGAACGAGCGGCAGTAGAAAGGATATCATCTGCTTTGCTGAAAGCCGTACGAATCGCCAAGTTGCCATAGATCTCACGTAGTTTGTCATTGAGGATCACCAATACGGTATCGCAATTTTCCCGAAGGGATTCGATACCCTGCTGCGCAACATTCATTTTCTTTTTGCCCTCGAACATAAATGGTGCAGTCACGATTCCGACAG
>JAFMBQ010000135.1 GCA_017858365.1 Algoriphagus sp.
TGAGGTTAAGAATGAATTAAAATTTACCTCTTTCTGGCTGCTCTTGAAACTACCGAAGGTTTAGTGCAACAATGGCTATACGTAATGCGGGCGAAAGTGCTGATATGAAAGTAATTACATTTAATAAACTAACTGCTAAACGGAAAGTGAAGTGCCTTGAAATCCCGCACTACGCATAGCAGTGACCGTTATAGCTCATTAAACCTGCATAAAAGCAAGTAATTTTCTTTGACTACCAATGAAAAAGCATTTTAAATTCTGGTTGATTTACAGCATTTCTGGCCTAATAACCATAGGAGCAGGCCTGTCCTTATTTGGAGAAGCGCTTGCTATTAAAATAAGTGGCGATGAAACTTCAACCTGGTTTTGGTGGGGAACCGCAGCCTTAGTGGTTTTCAATAGCGGAATTTCCTTAATTGGAAATGGGGTTAAGCATAGAGTACATTACGAAAGAGAAAAAAGAGATTTAGGTTAGCAACCCCTGTCAAATGAAAAATTGAATACCGAGAATAACAAACGTTAAATCCAAAAAAGTTGAAAGCAATCGGAAAAACTGTAGAAGATATTCTGATCAATCTTCCTGAGGAAAGATTAGAACCATTTCACAAACTACATGAAGCCATCTTGAAAAATCTGCCCAAAGGATTTGAGGCAGCCATTAGCTATGGTGGGTTGGGTTATGTAGTTCCGCATAAACTTTATCCTTCTGGTTATCATTGTAAGCCGAGTGAGCCGCTCCCATTTGCGGGGATTGCCTCACAAAAAAATTATATTAATTTTTACCACATGGGTATTTATTCTGATCCTGAATTATTGAAATGGTTCGTAACAGAATATCCCAAGCACAGTGATCAAAAACTGGATATGGGAAAAAGTTGTATCCGATTTAAGAAGTTGGATAAAATCCCCTATAAACTCATTGCAGAATTAATGAAAAAGATAAGTGTAGAAAAATGGATTCAGATGTATGAGGATAATTTTGTCCCGAAATCGAAAAAATAGTTCTATGAATCAACTTCGCGATGACAATCGCCAACTTCACCAAATAACCGACCCTTATCCCAACATCAATAATCCATCAACTTTCCAAAATTTGATCAATTGAAATCATGACAACTTGTTTTTTAAAATATATAATAGACCCAGCCAAAGTGGCAGAATTCGAACATTATGGGAAACTTTGGATCGACTTAATAAATGAAATGGGCGGACTACATCATGGCTATTTGTTGCCTCACGAGGGCGCAAATAATGTCGGATATGCTTCCTTTTCCTTTGCGTCATTGGCAGCCTATGAAACTTATCGAAACGAAATACAAAATTCATCCAGATGCCAGGAAGCATTTCAATATGCGATTGACACCAAATGCATCGTGAGTTACGAACGGAATTTTCTAAAACCAGTATTTGAGGGATTTACCGACAAGGCAAAATTGTTTTACTAACATCAGACTGTTGCGAAAACTCGCAGCACAACATGTATTTGTGCAAGTGTACCAGTAATTATTTCATCGCTTTTTGGGATGTCAACCTGCTACCAAAGGCAGGCATGACCTCTTCCGAAAGTTTACACGATACGAGGCTTCCTTCATCAGGTTCCGAATTTCCTCCACGCTGATGGGACTTTATTCAGCGCGTATTTAAATTCAATGATGGGCATCAATGCTTCACATTTCATCGGTTGGAACGATCCTCTTTTTAGGCTACCTTCGCTTTCGTTGCTATTCAATTCGGCTCTAGAAAATATGCCTTGGTTGCCTAAAATGAAGCTATTACAACACATCATCTTGCGGAAGGCAGAGCATGAATCATCATCGACATGCCGACTTGTCCTACCTAAGCCCTTGAGATTTCACTAACCAAAATGGCTTTTGAGACTTCTAAAAAAAATCATTGATTTATAAAACCAGCCTAGCATTAGGTTCAAAAATGAAAGACACTAAAATACTCAGTTATATTAAAGCTGTATTAGCGAATATGCCAAAGTCTTGGTTGAGTCTAACTACCCATCGACTAGATATTTATGAGGAGAAATTGGCCAAAACTCAATTCCTAGACCAGTTTGAAACCTTATATTCTAACAATACTTCTGACTCTTCAGCACTAACTAATTTACCCACTGCGTACGACTATATCCGTTTAGGTCATCCACTATCTTGTGTACTAGAATGGGCGATTGCACACCTAAATAATCTAAAGCCACAAAGTGTAATCAGTTTTTCATCTGAGACGGCTCCTATTTTGGCAGTTCTGCGGAAAAACTCCTTGGATAATAAAAACACGCAAATCATTTATACTGGCGAATTGCCGGATTATTTTGATGGTGAAGTGCTAAGGAATGTTTACGGTTATAGATTTGATTTGAAGCAGGTTGAGAAATCAGAAGAGATTCCTGCATTTAAGGGAAGTACCATTTTCATTTCAGAATCTGCAGAAATAGGCAGTCTAAATCTCAGCCCGGTCTCGATGGCTATCGGGATTGACTTTTTTATCAGTTTGATTCCTTCCCTAGGAAGTATTCTGGTCGTAAATGGGGAAGCGAATGATAGTTACATCTCAGAGATTCAGCATGTGAGGAGAAGGGAGACCATCGCAATGACGCCAGCTGATTGTCTTACTGCTTTGCAAAGTCTAGTAGGAAATTCTTCTGTTGATCCGAAGAAAAACTATCTGGACGAAGGCGATAAAAAATCTGTCTTAGATTCTATTAAAGCCATTACTGGTACTAATATAAAGCCATTAGTTGCTTCAAGCGGTCTCTCTATTCAGTATGCGATTATGATGGGGCTGATTCACGATGCTCAAGAAAACCATAAAGATAAAGCGATCAAGTTTATCGTCCCTCCCAATTGCTATGGCGGAACAAATGATCAGGCAAGACGAGTTGCTGCTTGCCTTGATAATGTGGAAGTGGTGGATTTAGCGGTTGATGGCGGTAATGATATGGTTCAAAGCATTGACCTTGTTTTAGATCAAATTGCTAAGCAAAATGCTATACCGTATATCATCGCTGAAATCCCAACAAACCCTCGAGTTGAAGTTCCAGACCTGATCAACTTAAAGGCGGTTTTAAGCAAAGTGCGTCATTCCAGCACAGGTGAAATTGCGGTTGATCCAGTTTTTATTCTAGATCAAACCTTCTGTCCTAATGTGCAATTTTTAAGTGAAAATGGAATCCTCTCAACCGTCAGAGCCATTTCATATGCGAGTGGATCGAAATTCCCAAGTGGTGGAGAATGCACTGCTGGATATTGTGTTGCAAATAAGGAAGCGGAAGCATTGATGGGGAAAATAGAACTTCATCTACGGCTTTGTGATAATGAGGCTACAGCTCTCCAAATGGAAATATTAGCCAGACAATTGCCATCCATGAATCAACGAATTCAGGATGCTTATCAAAACACACGTGAATTCGTCAACTTCATCAAGGAGACTTTACCAACCGCAAAAATCAATTTCGTCTCAGAAGAATTGGCTCAAGAAGGATTTACGCCTTCCGTTTTTTCATTAGATCTTCCTACCAAGGGAAATACTGACGAGGAAAAAGAAGCCCATAAAAGAGCGTTAAATCTGAAATTAATCAATTTGATGATTACAGAAATCCCCAATGAAAGCAAGTTCTGTGTGAGTTATGGGCAGTTAAAGGGATGTTACTGGACCATACCTGCGACATCTACCCAAGGGACTACAAAAGAAGGTGATAAGGATTATATCGTCCGCGCATCACTTTCGCCAAACATGGACCTTGAACTTCACAAAAAAGTCTTTCTAAAGTTTGTTGGACAAATTTGATTTTAGGGAGCCGCGAAATCCACTTAAATCATGTGATTAGCCAAAGGTTCTGAAAGCTATAAAATTTGAGATTTTCATGTGCTTAATTAATCAAGGAAATGTTAAATCAGCCAAAGAATAAAGCATAACGGCAAAACAATCACAAAAACCTGCGTTGTTAACTTCGCTATTCCTTCAACCAAAATCCAAAACCTCGAAAAATAATGAACCAAATCTCGAAAGACAGGTGGAATGAGCGATACAGCAGCGAAGAATTTGCTTATGGGGAACAACCTAATAACTATTTGAAGGAGCAACTGGGGAAATTGGAAGTTGGAAGAATTTTATTTCCAGCAGATGGAGAAGGCCGCAATGGGGTATATGCTGCAACACTTGGCTGGACAGTTTCTGCCTTTGATATCAGCATAGAGGGCCAGAAAAAAGCATTCCAACTTGCCGAAAAAAACAAGGTGGAAATTGACTATCAAGTAGGTGATTTGGATTCTATGAATTATAAAGCCGATCAATTTGATGCAATTGGGCTTATTTACGCACATTTTCCAGCAGCTATTAAATCAGCCTACCATAAGACTTTAGACAGCTACCTTCGTAAAGGTGGCGTCATTATTTTTGAAGCTTTCAGCAAAAGCCATTTGGACTATGTGTCAAAAAATGAAAAGGTGGGCGGCCCACGAGATCTTGCAACATTGTTCTCTCTTGCCGAAATAAAGTCCGACTTCCCAAATTACGATTTTGAGGAATTGGTTGAAATAGAAATTGAGCTTCAAGAGGGTCTTTATCATAATGGAAAAGGCTCGGTGATACGGTTTGCTGCAAGAAAAAAATAATCAAGTAAAGCAAGTCTAGACCAATTGGTGTAACTTAAATCATCATCTATCACTTGATTATGTTAGCCACCCTAGATCAATATTATCTCAAAATCAAGAAGAATAGATGGTATTGGTTATTTTTTGTCTTTTGTAGGATAAGCTTGGCTTATGCTTTTCTCGTCGCAGGAATAGTAAAGATCGCAGGGGAAAGATTCGCAAGCGGACTATCAGCACTCCATCCAATGGGCGCTTACCTCGAGGCTTTACATCATACCGGATCCTATTATACTTTTATTGGAATTGCTCAAGTCACTGCTGCAATTTTATTGCTGATCCCCAGAACAGTGACACTTGGAGCCTTGCTCTATTTTCCGATTATTGTAAATATTTGGTTGCTTTCGTTTGCCGTCCGATTTGAAGGTTCAATTGTAACATCGCCATTGATGGTCCTCGCCAATTTGTATATCCTTGTTTGGAATTATGATAAGTTGAAATTCATTTTACCTTTTAGGAATTTCCCCAACCTTGGAATAGTCGAGAAGCCAAAAAAGTATAGCAACAAATTTCCATTTCTGTTTTTTTCGGGAGTATTCGCCACGGTTGGACTAGTGGTGGCAATGGCTCGTTTTGGATATGAGGTAATGCCCAGAAATTCTTTGTCAGATTGCAAGAAGCAATTTGTAAACACCAAAAAGGAAACGATAGGATTTGAGTTCTGCGAATGCATTCATTCGATTGGAAATCCTTTAGCTCAATGTTTGGAAGCTTTTGATACTGCCAAAAAAGAATTGGAGAAATAGATTATTGAATAAGCACTTTTGAGCCATTTATACAATGTGCGAAAGAAGAAAATTTTTCATTGGATTAGGTCTTGGAGCAATGCACATTTTATTATGAATTTTGAAGTAAATTGAAACAGGTGAGAGTTAGTTTTATGTGGTATTCAATATTGGCTTTTGGAGCTTGGAGACGCTAAAAATTCAAGGATTATTTAACTATAAAAACGATGTGGAATTATGAAAAAGCATAAGAAGCTATCCGTTTTAGCATCCACTGCAATCTGTGGAAACGACATCAGTTCCTCCGTGCTATACGTCTCGGCATTAGCGATCGCATTTGCTGGTCAATATGCTTGGATTACATTACTCATCGTTTCTCTTGTCTTATTTCTGTTTCGGAAAATATATGGAGAAGTCGTGGGCGCTTTGCCACTCAATGGCGGCGCATACAATGCCTTACTAAACACCACAAGCAAATCCGTCGCCTCATTTGCGGCTACTTTGACTTTGCTATCCTATATGGCAACTGCGGTTATTTCGGCAAATGAAGCTATTCATTACCTACACCATTTAATCCCCGCAATTCCTATTATCATTGCCACCATAATCCTACTTGGGTTCTTCGGAGCACTTACCATTGGAGGTGTATCAGAATCTGCCAAAGTGGCCATTGGGATTTTCATTTTTCATTTGGCTTCTTTTGTGATATTGAGCGGCTTCATTTCCTTTTTCCTGCTGACTAATGGAGTTGAAATTTTTGTCGAAAACTGGAATTTCCCGACCACTGGGGGAAGTATCTCGAATGCTATTTTTCTTGGATTTGCAGCTTCTATGTTAGGTGTTTCAGGATTTGAAAGCTCTGCAAACTTTGTGGAGGAACAGCAAAAAGGTGTTTTCCCAAAGACACTTAAAAATATGTGGATTGTGGTAAGTGTTATAAATCCACTCACAGCACTTTTTGCGCTAGCATTATTTGCAATGCCATTGCTACAGAGTGAAGCCTATCAAAACACACTTTTAATCGAAATGGCATCTCATGTAGGAGGAAATTGGCTGGCTATCTTAATTGGAATAGATGCATTCTTAGTCTTAAGTGGAGCGGTTCTGACTAGCTTTGTTGGGGTGGCAGGATTATTGGAAAGAATGGCCTTAGATCGGGTATTGCCACAATTTTTTTTAAAGAAAAATAGTCGTGGAAGCTCCTACCGAATCATTCTTATTTTTCTAATCCTAACCATTTCTGTCTTGTTGATTACGAATGGAGATGTGAAACTATTGGCTGGTGTTTATACCATTTCCTTTTTGTCCGTGATGGCACTTTTCGGGATAGGTAACATCTTATTAAAAGTAAGGCGGAACAGGTTGCCAAGACCCGAAAAAGCAGGCTGGCTTTCGATCTTTATTGCAATCACCGCAGTAATTATTGCCTTGGCAGGAAATGTAGTGATGAAACCTATAGAAGGCGTGCCAAGTAACTTAACTGTCTTCCTTGAATATTTTATCCCATCTGTTGTATTCATCGTGGTCATGCTTAATCGGACGGTATTACTAAAGTTCTTATTGACAATGATGCACTCAGTTTTTGACCCTTTCAGAAGTTTAGTATTTAAAATAGACAAAAATATACTCTCAGTGATTGATGAAATAAATTCTCAGGAATTTGTCTATTTCACAAAGGATGATGATGTGGAGACTTTGAACAAAGTGATGCTGTACATTCAAAGAAATGAGCATACAAAAAAGTTGAAAGTGGTAACTGCTACTCAAAATGGCAATCCGATTACTGATCAATTCAGAAATGATATTAATGTTATAGATAGAGAATATTCGAAGATCAAGATCGATTTCATAGAATTAGATGATCACTTTGGCCCTCAGCTAATTAATAGATTATCAAAAGAATGGAAAATCCCTATAAACTTTATGTTTATCGGTTCACCAGGGGATCATTTCCCTTTTAAAGTGGCAGATCTAGGAGGCGTTAGACTGATAATTTGATCGAATTGGCACAGTTGAAGTATTATGGATCAATTGGGGACTTGCAGATTTGCAGGCAGACGTTTTAGTAGGAATAATAGTACTATCATTTAATTCTTAAAAAATTAAAAAGCCAGTAGGCTTATAAAACGATGACCCAACAGCTACTTTTATTCTTGGAAGAAAATGGCCTTCTAATAAATAAGGCAAAATCATATCCTAGAAAAAATGTAATGACCAAACTTTCAATTAATTAGTCTAGTCCTACTCAAATCTATCGACTCAAATTCACCTGAATTAGTAAAGTTTTGATAATCTAATAATTCAAGTGAAAATTCAAGAAAGTACTTAATTTCATGGTGAACTACATTGAAAGCAAAGAACAATTCAACCTTCTGGATTACCAAAATGGAATTCCGAAGGTGATTTGGTGCTATTGGGCAGGAGGTCCAATGAATCCTTCTAGGGCGAAAAGTTTTGAACTACTAGTTGCTAACATCGGGGTACCAGTTTGTTTGATCAATAAGGAAAATGTCGCCAGTTTTATCCATGAAAAGCATCGGTTGCATCCAGCATTTAAATACCTGAGTGCGGTGCATCAATCGGACTATTTAAGGGCATACTTTCTTCATCACTATGGAGGTGGATGGCATGATATTAAAGCAACTCAAATGAATTTTGAAAAAGTTTGGGATCATTTTTCAGATCAAAATGTCTTTTTGGTTGGTAAACCTGAAGAAAAAGGTGGTCCTGCAAAAGTCTTTGACCGAGCGGGAAGATGGATGCCGGATTACTGGCAGGAACTTGTTTCTGCAATAGCTTGGGTAGGAAAACCGAATACTCCGTTTAGTTATGATTTGCTCAAAAATATGGGAGCGCATTTAGATTTGAATTTTGAATTATTAAAGAAATTTCCTGGTGTTCACCCCAGAGAAAAGAAAATCGAGGCTCGAAATGCCCTTGTCAAATTTTTCAAAACGCTTGATTTTCGATTAAAAGGAAAAAATCCAAACTATCCACTGCAATGGACTTTCTTCGGAAATTTTTTCCACCCACTTAATTATTTATATAAAAAAAATATTCTGAAAGTCCTTCCGGCTGATTCGGTTAAAAATGCAGGCATTTATCATCGCTAAGCACTGTCATTTTTAACTTCTGAATAGGTTGAGGCTTAACATGAAATCTTTCAACGTTTAAAAGTCAAATTCTTAAAAAAATAATCTAAGTAATTTTTCATCTTTTGATATGGATCCGATTGTAAGTGTTGTAATCCCAATCTTTAACCAGGCACAGTTCCTTCTTGAAACCTTTGATTCCATTATCAAGAGTACTTTTAAGGAAATTGAAATAATTATTGTCGATGATGGAAGTAAAGACGACTCTCCAAAAATAGCATTGGATCTTGAGAGAAAATTCCCCGGACAAGTGTCTGTCATCATCCAAAAAAATTCTGGACCTGCAAAAGCAAGAAACGAAGGGATCAGAAAAGCTACTGGAAAATACATCCTTCCGTTGGATGCAGATGATTTGATTTCCCCCACCTACATTGAAAATGCAGTAAAAGTTCTAGACTCAAATCCTTTAGTAAAAGTCGTGTATTCTGAAGCAGAAAAATTTGGGGATAACCAAGGAACATGGAAGTTGAAGCCCTATTCACCCTTTGGTTTAGCTCTGGATAATATGATTTTCGTTTCTGCTTTTTACAGAAAAAACGACTGGGAAAAAGTAGGTGGATATGATGAAAGAATGACTTGGGGTTGGGAGGACTGGGAGTTTTGGATCAATCTCCTCAAGTCCGGTGGAGAAGTGGTAAAACTTCCAGAAACAGGATTTTACTATCGAATTCGCAAAAATTCAAGAAGAAAGTCTACTAATAAAGATTCGAAACACCGGACAATTGACCTAATAAATTCCAAGCATTTAGACTTTCTGAAAGCACAGATAAATGGTCCCTTGCGTTATAAACGATCTTTATCCCCTTTGATCAATTCTATCCGTGGATTTTTTAGAAAGGCCCAAAACAACTAATTAGAATAAATCACCCCTAACCAAGGTTTGTGAAAAGGTCAGCTGACCGCTTCTAATTGACTAATTCATCCCAAATTTAGCAAATCGCTTCCAAGCTTTTTCCCTACCTTTGCGCTTTCCTAAGTTTTCAAACCAATCCATTGCCAAATGGCCCTCAAAAAAATACAATCTGCTTTAATTTCAGTCTATTATAAAGACAACCTTGAACCAATAATCGCTCTTCTGAAGCAGCACGGAGTAAAAATCTACTCAACCGGCGGCACTCAGAAATTCATCGAAGAGCAAGGAGCTGAAGTCATTCCTGTAGAAGAATTGACTAGCTATCCTTCCATTTTTGGTGGTCGAGTGAAGACACTTCATCC
>JAFMBQ010000136.1 GCA_017858365.1 Algoriphagus sp.
ATGGGTGGCGTACTTTGCAGCGGAATCGTGGCGTACTATAGAGCGGAATATCCATCTAAAGATTTTGCCCTTGCAAGCTCCATTTCAGATGATTTTTTAAAGAAAGATCAAGTGGTTTTGCAGGGGATGATCATTCCAAATGGTGAAATGCCTGTAACTATGAGTGTTATTTACAACGATGCCTTTGCCAATGATCAAAAGAAATTTGTAACTGATGTGGATGAAAAGGGTCGCTTCAAAATAATTTTCCCCTTGGAAATTCCTCAATCCATAATGATAAGTTCCGGGAATGCCTTTACCTCCATACTATCCAAGCCCGGAGCAAAACAAGGTCTGATTATCGATGAAGCCTCTTTTTCTAATTTGGGATCGGAATCTTGGTTCATAGTTAAGCAGTTAGATTTCATGGGTGATCTCTCACTTGAAAATGAAGAGCATCGACTTTTGAATCCAGAATTTATGAAAGTCCGAGACTACTTTCAAAATGACAGTATGGTTAAATCTTTGGATTCGGATGGATACCAAAGTTATCGTTTGGGTTTGATGGAAAAGCATATGCAATTCTACACCAATTACTTTGACTCAGTGGATGTGAGTCAGATAATCAAGGATTATAGCCTCCGAAATACCAGAATCAATGCTGCTGATGACATGATGCGTTACACCTGGATGCATGGGATGAAATCCGGGATCAATAAAATAGAATTTTTAAAAATTCCACAGGAATACCTTGACAAGGTATTGAGCCTAATCGATAATGAAGTGGAGGAAATGATGGCTGATAGATTTCCGGCTGTTGCGAGGGAGTTAGCCATGTCACCTTCTTCCGCTGATCGACGAAAATTGATGGATTTATACATTACAAACGTATATGAGTTTCTAAAAACAGAAAATTTGCCTGACTCATCGATGGCACATCTGGAAATTTGGAAGAAAATACAAGGTAATCGAGAAGCTCCAAATATTAAATCGGTTGCTGAGATGACTAACCTGTTAACAGAATATCAGGAGAAGATGATGCCGCTTTTCGATAAATCAATGTGGTATTTGCTTAAGCAGAATCTTGACAAGTTTAATCCTTTGTTGCGTTCTAGCGTAGTTGCAGTTTTTGTAGATCAAAGCTATATCAGTTCAGGTAATGATATTCCTGAATATATACTGGAAGACTTAGATCGATTAGAACTGGAAGCTTCTATTAAGGATGGGATTCTGGAAGATATCGCTGACTTTGAAATCTTAAAGAATAAGAAATTTGTAACTGGTGTGGAGATCTCTGAATCTACTGAAAACATCTTATTTCAGATCAAAGAAAAGCATAAAGGCAAAGTAGTCTATGTCGATGTATGGGCTACTTGGTGTGGGCCATGCATTTCGGAATTTAGCTATTTGAAAGAACTTAAAAGCCAAGCATTAGAAGATGTGGTGTTTGTCTATCTCTGTGCACAATCTTCAGAGGAAGCCTTTACCACCATGGTAAAAAAGTTTGAGTTGACCGGGGATAATTATTTCTTGAATGCTAAGCAATATCAGGTCTTTGACAAAGAGGTTGAAATAGCCGGTTTCCCGACTTATCTGGTCATCACCAAAGAAGGTAAGTTGGTGCGAGAGGGAATTAACAGACCAAGTTCAGGTCAAACTTTGGTCAATCAATTGAAATCATTTTCCAAGCAAGAGGTTGATCCTGAATAATTAAAAGTCAAACCGAACGTGGAATCATAAAGGCTAGATTGAATCTAGTCTTTATGGTTTTCCATTTGATCTTGAATTTGTTTTTTCAACCTTTTGGCAAGGGTGTGCTTTGGATCTGCCAAAAGTGTTTGGTTTACCAGTTTTTCTGCTTGGATTAATTTCCCCTCTTCAAAAAAAAGATTGGCTTCTGTAAACGGAATAATTGGAAAATTGGCATCTGAAAGCTGAGTCTTTAATGCTACTAAAGCTTCATTTGCTTTGTCAAAATCTTTTAATTCAGCCCACAAGTGGGATTTATAGCTTACCAAGAATGGGGTGAATTTTCGCTCTGAATTCCCTTGAAGTTCTATACTGTCTAAAGCCGCTTTTGCTCCGTAGATTCCATGAATTACTTCAATGTATTCGGCATTGATATAGGATTCATCGGGAAATGATTCCCGAAGTTTTGAAAAATTGGTTAATGAAATCTTGTAAAAGTGCTTTACCTGTTCGGGCGCAATCGCCTGACCACGATCTCTTGCATCTATTAATTGCAAACTTCCCAGGTAAACTTTAAGTAGTTTGGATTCCCAAGAAGAATCAGCCTGAATACTTTTGAGTTTGGTATAAATGGAAGCACGTTCTGCGGGATCATTACTGATTCTTCCCACTTGGGCCCAGGCCAATTGAAACTCAGGATCTAGCCTTACCGCTTCTCGATAAGACTCCTCTGCCTTTGTCCATTGACCCAAATCTAAAATTTGTTTCCACCCTGTTTGATAGGCTTTTCGGGCTTCATCCGACTTTGTTCCATAGTCAAAAATGGGAGCTTGAGCTAAACTGAGTAAGGGGAGAAATAGAAAAAATAAAAGGATCAATTTCACGTTTAGAATTTCAATGTTCACCTGAAAGAGATTGAAATTTCACGTTTCGAAAACGAACCTCCCCAGTTCCCATAGCTTGAAGGGCGATATAACCTTCTGCAAGGCTGCTATCTTTTAAGTCTGCGGTTGGGATATCATTTATCCAAGCTTGAAGATGATCTCCCTGAATTTGAATTTTGTAGGTATTCCATTCCCCAATTGTCTCAACATAGTTGAGCGGAATAGCTCTATTTACAATCGCCCCAGTTCGAAAGTCCTGATTTGGATGTAGGTCCCAGATATTGATTTCGTAGCAATCTGTAAAGCTTATCTCTTGGTTTTGACAACGAATATAAATGCCTGAATTGATCGTAATATCTGGTTTGAATTCAAGTTCGAGGATAAAATCACTGTATCGATCTTCAGTCATTACAAAGCCGACGCTATCCTTTACCGTGCCTATCAATTCATTTTGATCAAACCTCCATTCAGCTCCGCCTAAAATATGCCAGCCGTCAAAGTTTTCGTTTAACATTTCCTCCTTTTGGTCACAAGATGAAAAACCGCCAAAAATCAAGGCTAGCCCTAAAATCGTAGAAAAAGGCTTAAAATAATTTTGTTGATTGTGGTTTTTCCAAAACATGATTAGGAGGATAGGTTTAAGCTAGAATAAGAAATTTATCAAAATATAGTTCTCTGAATTTCAAGAAACCAGAATATTTTCTGTTTAAAATTATTCACCTATAATTCTCACCAACAGCTTTTCGCATACTTTTTCGCTTAGTGTTTCTTTGGAGTTTTCTAAATAACTCACCACCATACTCTGGTCGTAAGCCTCTTTGGAGTGAATGGCGATTTGGGTTCCTAAACTCAGATTTCGGCTATTGAGAAATTCTAAAAAATCTGTGGAACTATTCGTCAGCGCTGCCAAAACAACATTTTGCCCAGCCTCGCAATCCGCCAAGCTTACGTAATGGGTTTCTTTCATTCTGCCCATTTTATCTGGAATAGGGGAGCCATGAGGATCGATCGTTGGATAGCCTAGGAGTTCGTCCATCCGCTCAAAGAACTTTGGAGCATGAATGTGCTCCACTTGCTCAGCGATCGCATGAACCTCCTCCCAGCCAAAGCCCATTTTATTGACCAAAAACATCTCAGTCAAGCGATGTTGCCTAATAACCATTGCTGCGGTTTTTTGCCCTGCAGGAGTGAGTTGCACGGGCTTGTATTTCTGGTAGATCACCCATCCATTTTTTTGGAGGGTTTTTACCATGCTATTCACCGTAGGCATGCTGACTTGCAGTTGCGTGGACAATTCAGAAATATTCACTTCTCCAGCGGAGTTGGCCAAGTTAAAAAGGGCCTTGAGGTAATTTTCTTCGGTTTGAGAAGCCATGCAATCTTGTTTTGAAATTCAAATATGTAAAAATAATTGTAAAACAGTTTTGTTAGACTAATCTAACTTATTACTTTTGACGTATCTAAATTAAAAATTTGGATACCCTTATGCTTAGATTTCTACTTTTCTTCCTTGCGTTTATTTATTCACTTTCTTTGGCAAAAGCACAGGAAATAACCGGTAAGGTTCTTTCCGGGAATGAAGTCTTGGAGTTTGCCAACGTTTATATCAAAGGATTGAATGTCGGTGCAGTAACTGACAGTGCAGGTTACTTTTCGATCAAGGTCAATGAAATAGGTAAATTTACCATTCAAGCTTCTCGAGTAGGATATCAGACTGCTCAGCAGCAAATTACTTTACCTCTGGCGAAGTCAGTTCAATTGATTTTTGATTTGTCGGAACTAGATGGAGGTTTGGAAGAAGTGGTCGTATCTGGAACGATGCAAGAAGTGTCCAAGTTGGACAGTCCAGTTCCGGTTGAGGTATATTCAGGGAACTTTTTCAAGGCAAATCCTACTCCTTCGATTTTTGAATCGCTCCAAAATGTCAACGGAGTCCGACCACAAGTCAATTGTAACATTTGTAATACGGGAGATATTCACATCAATGGATTGGAAGGACCTTACACGATGGTATTGATCGATGGAATGCCGATTGTGAGTGGATTGGCCACGGTTTATGGTTTGACGGGAATTCCGCAGGCTTTGATTGATCGAATCGAAGTAGTGAAAGGACCCGCTTCTACGCTCTATGGTTCAGAAGCAGTTGGTGGTTTGATCAACGTGATCACTAAAAATCCACTTACTGCGCCGGTTTTTTCAGTGGATGGATTTACGACAGGTTGGGGAGAAACAAATCTTGATCTTGGAATTCGCTCAAAGTGGGGAACTAAAGTTCAATCATTGACTGGAATCTCAGGATTTTATTATGACAATCCTGTGGACAATAATGGGGATGGATTTACGGATTTGACCTTATCAAAACGAATCTCCTTTTTTCAAAAAATTCAAGTAGATCGACCAAATAATCGGGTTTTCAATGTGGCAGCGCGCTATGTCTATGAAGATCGCTGGGGCGGAGAGATGAATTGGACCAAAGCCGATCGGGGTGGAGATCAAGTTTACGGTGAAAGTATCTATACCAGCCGCTGGGAGACATTTGGAGTCTGGCAGTTACCGAGTTCTGAAAATCTGAATTTTCAATTTTCGGCTAATGGACATTCCCAAAACTCAGTTTATGGAAGCACCATTTACATCGCTGATCAATACATTGGCTTTGGACAGTTGACTTGGAACAAGACTCTTTTAAAGCATAATTTCCTCTTTGGAGCAGCCTATCGATTTACACATTACGACGACAACACGCCTGCGACTTCGGCAGGTTTAGGCGAAGTGAACCAACCTTCTGTGATTCACCTTCCGGGAATTTTTGTGCAGGATGAATTGAAAATCTCTCCAAGTCAAAGTCTGTTGCTTGGAGCTCGATTAGATTTCAATTCAGTTCACGGATCTGTTTTTTCCCCTCGGGTCAATTACAAAAAGTCTTGGAACGATAACTCGACTATTCTTCGACTTTCCGCTGGAAATGGATTTCGTGTTGCAAATGTATTTACAGAAGACCATGCTGCTTTAACCGGAGCACGTGAAGTAGTATTTACGGAAGAGCTTCGACCAGAAACCAGCTGGAATACGAACTTGAATTTGGTGAAGAAAATCTATACCGATGGTGGTACTTTTATCGGGATTGATGGCTCAGTCTTTTATACCTATTTTACAAATAGAATTGTCCCAGATTACGAAACTAATCCGAATCAAATCATTTATGGGAATCTGAATGGATCTGCTATTTCACAGGGGATTTCCTTGAATTTGGATTTTGCATGGGCAAATGGTTTGACCATGACTGGAGGAGCGACACTAATGGATGTGAGTTTGGAAGAAGATGGCATTCGCACCAGACAACTTTTGACAGAACGATTTTCCGGCGTCTGGTCAGTAGGCTACACGTTCTTTAAGACTGGATTAAAAGTGGATTACACTGGCAATGTCTATAGTCCGATGCGACTTCCTTTACTAGGACCATTGGATGATCGAAATGACTATTCTCCATGGTTTAGCATTCAGAATATCCAGTTGAGTAAGTCATTTGGGGATAAGTGGGAAATCTACGGCGGTGTGAAAAACCTCTTGAATTTTACGCCTCCGGCAAATTCGATTGCTAGAGCATTTGATCCTTTCGATCGTGGAGTTGACTTTGCTGCTGATGGAAAAGTTATCCCAACTCCAAGCAATCCAAATGCACTGACCTTTGATCCAACCTATGTTTTTGCCCCAAATCAGGGGATTAGAGGGTTTTTAGGCCTTAGATTCACGATTAAATAGGTGATGAGCCCATAAAAAAAAGATCATTTTAAAGACTTCTCCCTATACAGGGCGACATCTATTTTTAATGAATTGATCTTTTAAAACGTAGACTTTGGCATAATCTAATGAAACCCGACCAGTGGTAAGTTGACAATCAAAGCTCAATTTACTTCCTTCCTTAATTTCATGGAAATTTAAATCTGGGGTATTTGCTTGCCCGCAAGATATTGGCCTAGAAAAATCCTCCAGACGGTTCGTGATGATTTTCTGAACTTCATTGGAAATCTCATCGACCATATCAGCACTTCCAAGTTGAGATTCAAGTTCCTCATTGGTCACAAACTCAATATCACGACCAATGACTTTACCGGATCTCAAAATTTGAGTGGTATCGATTTTAAATTCGTTTCTAAAAAAGGTATGAACGTAGGCTACTTTAATGAAACTCTTTTGCTTTGAGAAGTCCATATTTTTGTATTCTTCTGTTAATTCAGTCCCATTTTCTACTAAGAAAGAGTCAATTGGGGATTCATTGGTGTCATACCATATTTCATGTTTTTGATACTCATAACCCTCTAGAACATCTCCTTTTGAACTTTTTTCAGGCATACATCTGGCATACATGAGCACTTCTGTAGCGGCATAATGGAATCCACTTCGCTCTCTAAAAAATGGGATTTTGTAGGTTTCGCCTAATTCCCATTTGCCCTGGTACTTATAGCAAGCGAAATCACAGTCGCTCGGTAGGTTTACTAATTTCGTATAGGGATTGACGTATTCCGTCTCAAAACTCCACTGGAGCATATCATATCTTGTATTCAAGGATTCAAGTTGAATTTCATCATGAATTTTCTGATTGATGAAATACCCTAAGCTGGCACTTATCAATATTAAAAAAACACATAAAACGATGTACCTTCTTTTGGTCTTCCCAGTTCGAACAGATTTTATTTCTTCCTCCAATTTCAAAAGTGTCAAAATACGATCTGCATTTTGATTTGCCCTAGCATATTCACCTTCTGTAGCAGACTCGTTTATGAGTCTTGAAAACTGAGCATCACTGTAACCTAGTTCTCTGGAAATTTTTGAGTTTGGAGCTTTTTCAAACTTTTTTTGCTCCTCATCGAAGCCCCCATAGAGTTTTTTTAACTTAAATACGAAGTCATTATAGGGGCTTTTCATTTAGTATAATTAATTGATATTCAGTTTATTGATTCGTTGAAATTCGTTGAAATAGCATAAAATTCAATATAATTTGATAAAATAATATTATATCTAAATAATTGATGTAGGATTGTTTCAGGCTTACTTCAATTTGATTGATAAAGACTAAATAATTATAAACCCAACCGATGCTTATACTAAACGAAGTTAAGCATATTAACCTTTCAAAACATTTAGTAATATGAAAAGACTGTATCTGACCAGTGCCTTTGTATTGTTTACCTTGGGTAGTTATCTACTTGCTCAAACAACATTAATAAAAGGAAAAATAAGTGACCGAAGTAGCCAGCCTTTGATAGGAGCTACGATTCTCGAAAAAGGCACTTCAAATGGGGTTGTTACAGACCTTAATGGTGATTATTCTATTACGATTTCAGATCCATCCGCTATCCTTCAAATTAGTTACATAGGCTTTCTCTCAAAGGAAGTAATTGTCGGCAATAGCACGATAATTAACGTCACAATGAATGAGGAAGGAAAGGAGCTTGAAGAGTTTGTAGTGACAGCTTTGGGATATGAAGAATCAAAAGACGAATTAGGGTACGCCACTTCGAAAGTAGGGGACAAGGCAATTAAAGGCGCTGCTGAAACTTCTGTTCTGAATTCATTATCCGGAAAAGCATCAGGTGTTCGTATTTCCAGAAATTCAGGAGATCCTGGATCAGGGGCTTATATTCAGATCCGGGGGATATCTTCATTAAACGGAAGTTCCCAGCCACTTGTGGTATTGGATGGTATCCCGATCAGCAATGATTCAAGAGGAAACAATAACAATTTCGCAGTCCAGTCAAGACTAAATGACATCAATCCAAACGATATTGAAAGTATCTCGATATTAAAAGGTGCCTCTGCTGCTGCTCTGTGGGGTACGCAAGCATTGGGTGGTGTGATTTACATTACTACAAAAAGCGGGAAGTTGAATCAGAAAATGCAGGTAACATTTAATTCGACTGTTTCAATTGACGAAATTAATGCTAAGTATCCGGTGCAAAGTACATTTGGACAAGGATCAAACGGGAGGTATAGCAGCACTGCAACAAATTCATGGGGAGATAAAATAGCTGACAGATCTGGAGAGCCTGATGCTGTAAACACGAATGGGGCATTTTTTGTGGACCAAAACGGTTCGACTTTCTACCCAGTTACTTCCAAAAATTCCAGAGAAGTATACGATGAGAGCAATTTTGATCAAATATTTCGAACAGGTCGCTTCCTAGAAAATAATCTAAGTATTCAATCTGGAAATGAATTTAGTACAGTTTATTTCAGTGTAGGAGATTTTATTCAGGAGGGGATCATTAAGAATAGTGATTATCGTAGAACTACTGCTGCACTAAAAACCAATACTAAAATGAACAAGTATCTTGAAATAGGTACAAATTTCAAGTATACCAAAACCAATTCAAATGCAATCAGACGATCTACTAGTAACAATGGTCTTTATTTAGGTTTCCTAAGAACTCCAGCTGATTTTGATATTTCAGGTTACAGAGGGGATTATTATCCTTCAAGTACTGCTGCGGCAATTCCAAACAGGCACAGATCATATAGAAACCAACTAGGTGCAAATGTAGATGCCGGATTTAATAACCCACTCTGGACTATTCGAGAGCAAGATAATAGGTCTACTGTAGACCGAATCATTGCCAGCGTGAATTTGACTGTGAAGCCAACCACCTGGATGGATTTAATTGCACGAATCGGTATCGATAAATATGGAGATAAAGGAAATGAATTTTATACTCCAGGGTCGGTTTCCACTTTTGTTAATGGACGAATGACCAAAAATTTCGCAAGCAATAGTGTGTTCAATATGGACTATATAGCTAAAGCAAAAAAAGTATTCAATTCAAATTTTGATGGGGATATATTGGTTGGATTCAACTACAACCAACAGCAGCGTAGCGTAGAAGGAACTACAATAGAAAATTTCATAATTTTCACGGATGTTGCTGATGGCATTTTGGATGTAAATAACGCACTTCCAGAAAATAGAACTGCTATCTCTTCTTTTGGCAGGGAAAGAACTGCAGCTATATATTCCGCTGCTAATCTCTCGGCATTCGGTCAGCTTTTTATAAATGCAACTGTAAGATCAGAATGGGCTTCGACACTTGGATTAAATTCTAATCAAGCTTTTCTCTTTCCATCTACCTCTGTTGCATGGCAATTCAGTAAACTACAAGGTCTAGAATCAAAAGCTTTTTCTTTTGGAAAGTTAAGAGTTT
>JAFMBQ010000137.1 GCA_017858365.1 Algoriphagus sp.
CGGCCTTATGAGGCAAATGCCGCTAAGGACTTATTAGATCAGTTGCCTGAATCATTTCTGAAAGGCGTGACATTGACCGCGCCGGGATTTTATGCTCCTCAGGGAAGAGAAGTCCGATTAAAGCCTCGCATTGCGGGTATGATGGATAAGTTGGCAAGTCTGAGCTTTTCAGGGGAAAGGCTTGCCAATTTTGAAATGGAAACTGCTGGATATTATGGATTAGGCGAACTTCTTGGTCACAAAATGTTAAGCTTAAATGCTATTGTGGCAAATCGGGTGACCCAGGAGTTTGATAAAAAGGCTGAAAAAACCGTGGAAAAACTCATCCACGCAGCTCTTGAAGTGTACTGTTGAAAAAATCACCCTTCTCGTTATGCAGACAGATTCTGTAAGTTTCTGATTGCGAAATCCATTGTAAAATCTTCCCAATTGTTGGAATCCATATCTTGAATAAGTTTGGACATAAAATCTGCACATTCTTGCTTGCAGACATAGATTCCAAAAGTGGATTCTTCTCGATTAATTAAAAATACACGAGTACTTCCAAAATGTCTGACGATATCCGACCAAGATCCCAAAATGAGTAATTCGTCTTGGTTTGCCTTCGTTTGGATAATCTTAAAATTGCCTTTTGAACAAGAGATCTTCATGACTTTTATAAAAACTTATGATCAAATTTACCCTATCCCTAGGTGTAGATCAATACGTAGAAATACGTATTTTTTTAAAAAATCTGTAGATTTTAGATCTATTCGAAACTAAATTTATTCTGTTGAGCCAAGATCATCAGTGAATTATGTTTTTTACCCAACTGTAATTTGGCAATCATATTACTTCGGTGTTTTTCGATAGTTCGTTCCGAGATGAAAAGTTTGGCTGCGATCTCTTTGGTGGATAATCCCTGAGAGATTAGTCTAAGGATTTTGATTTCCGAAGGTGTAAGATTGTAATTTACTACATCAGTCTGGTTGATATTCATCTCCTTAAAGAGCTGCTCACTAAAAAATTGTTCACCAGATAGCACAGTTGTAATTGCTTTAGATAAATCATCCAATGCAAAATCTTTAAGGATATATCCGGAGAGGTTTAGCTCTTTCGCCTGCTGGTAGAGGTAGATTTCCTTGTGTAGCGTCAATAAAATTATTTTTGTTGGGATACTTGCAGATTTACAGTGCGCGGCGATTTCAATTCCAGTCATACCGGGCATCTCAAGATCTAAGATTGCCAAGTCAGGCTTTGATTCGAGGATTTGCTTCAAGGCTTCCGTTCCATTATTCGCTTTGAGAATGGTTTGGAATCCGAGATCTTTCAGAAAATCATATAATCCTTTTAGCAAAATGGGGTGATCATCAGCTATCAGAATTTTTGGGTCAACCAGTGGCATTAACGATAAAACTAAGAGCGGTGCCTTTTCCTTTTTCACTTGATACTTTCATAGTTCCTTGAATAGAACCGATTCTTTCTTTGAGTGTTTTTAATCCTAGACTTTTAAAGTCATTGTATTTTTCTGAAAAATCAAATCCTTTCCCATTATCTGAGACGGAAAGTGTGATGAAATTTCCGTCTTTAGTCAAATAAACCTTCATCGCAGATGCTTCAGCATGCTTTAATATATTGTTCAAAGACTCCTGAAAAATACGATAAATGTGTAATTCTTTTTCCTTTGTCAAGACCTTTCCCAGATCTTCCAGTTCGGAGCTTACAAAGAGGTCAGTTTCTTGATCTACTTGATCGAGAAGAATCTGTATCGCTTTCTCTAGTCCCAATTTCTCCAGCTGCATAGGGTGGAGTGATCTCGCTATGCTACGAAGCTCACTGATGGCGGTATCTAATAATTCCCCCGTAGGGACATCGTGATTGAGCCGGACTTTGTTTTTGATTAAAAGTAGACTTTGCCCCAATCCATCATGTAGATCTTTTGAAATCCGGACACGCTCAGCCTCTTGATTTTTGAGGAGCTCTTGTGCAAATTTGGATGTCATCATGGCCTTTTTTCTAGACTCTTTCAGGTTTTTCCAAAAGAAAAATGCTATTCCTACCCCGGTGATAATTAGTATGAGTAAGAAAAACCAGCGAAGCTGAGCTTGGTTTTCAGTTTTAATTCGTTCGATTTCGAATGCTTGGATAGTGATTTCTCGTTCCTTCTTCTCTGTTTCAAAGCTAGTCTGGTAGTACGAAAAAGTACTGGCTCTATTCGCAATAAATAGTGAATCTTGGTATGTTTTGTAAGCATTGAGATTGTTAAATGCATTTTGATAATCTCCTAGTTTTTCAAAAGAATGAATTAGATTTTGATAGGCCAATATGATGTAGCCCATCTCATTAGAGGCTTTTGCACTAACTAGCGTTTGCTTTGCTATCCTATTTGCTCCATTCAAATCAGCCTGTAACGATTTATTCCAGTATTGTGCAGCGAGATAGATCACATTTTCATTAGTGATGTCCGGTTCAATAGCAATCAATTTTTCGGCCTTTGTCAGATAAAAATCCAACTTAGTTCGGTTCCCTTCTTGAGCAAAAATGATAGCTAACTTTAATGGTACTATTGCTTCAAAATATAAGTAGCGCTCCTCCAAGGGGAATTGTTGATCGATAGCGAGCAGTGTTTCCTTTTCGAGATCCAATCGTCCATTTTTCCGATAGTCTTCTGCCTGATTATATTGCTGGATCGCTAGTCCCATTAAAGATCCTGACTCTCTATAATACTCCTGAAGTTGATTTCGGATTTGCTCAGCTTCATCATAGAGGGTAAACTTGCTATAAAGTACCGCAATGCCGGCTAAGGTGAAATTTTGATAATCTTCTTTTCCCAGCTTTTCATATATCTCATTTGCTATTTGGTAATCTTTCATTGCCTGAATTAAACTTCCCATGGTATCATGGGCTTGGCCTCTGAAAAAGTAGGAGTCAGCTATCAAAATCGAATCTTTAGATTCAAATGTCTCTAATGCCTTAGTGTATTCAGGTATGGCCGCTTCAAAGGTATTTAAGTTGAATAGTGCTCCAGCAAGCTTTAGATGAACTGTTCCTCGAAGTTTAGTGTCCTTGATCTGAGTTCCAAAACTTGCTGCTTGGCGAAGGACTTCTGCTTCTTCATTATTATTATTCATGCCCGGAGCTGGGTGATTATAAAATAGAATCGAGTACTTAGCCAGCGAATCATATTGATTTTCCGCTAAGCTAAGCTTCAGTAATTGTCTAAGCACCAGCCCAGCGCTGCTGTCTTTTTTATCTAGTTGGTAATAAGTGTAGGCAAGGGTCTTGAGATCAGTTTCTACAGTTTCTGAAATCCCATGATGTATTAATAAGACCCCAAACAGAAGGATCAGTATTGATTTTTTCAAAATGCTTGAATTTTTTGACCTGCTAATTTTATCTTTTTACTTGCCAAAACCTAGAATATTCCGAAGTACTATCCGCTTAGCCGCTCTCATTTTGTCCTATCATGGTACTGTACCGACTGGCAAAAAATCCTTATTTAAGGAACGTAAGGACTGCTTAAAATGTTAGGTTTATATTGAGCCACTGTGTTTTATCCAGATTTTGTTGGTTCATCTCATCATTTTAGTGAACCTCAAAAAATTTATATTTTCTATGTTTAAGCAAACTTTACTATTTTTTTTAATGATTATTTGTTTCAAATCAGTAGCCCAAGAAGTGAAAATTAAAGGCAAAATAAAGGACGGTAACAATGCTCCGCTAGAATTCAGCAACGTCGCTTTATTGAACGTTCAGGACTCTTCCTTGGCAACGGGAGTGATGAGCGATCTGGATGGGAATTTCGAGTTTTCTGCAAATGCGGGAGAGTATATTCTTCGAGTGGGATTTATTGGATACTTAGAATTTTTTGAAAATATTGAATTAGGGCAAAGGGCAGTGGTCAACCTAGGGACAATTATCTTGGAAGAAGATGCCCAAAACCTTCAGGAAGTAGTTGTAGAAGGTGTCACTTCCATGTTTGAATCAGGAATAGACAAGCGAATCTATAATGTCGATAATAGTATTGTCGCTGAAGGGGCGACGGCCTCCGAATTACTCAGTGCGCTGCCTTCGATTCAGGTAGACGATGAGGGGGGAATCACCATGCGAGGAAGTGGAGGTATTCTGATCTATATCAATGGGCGACCGTCCAATCTCTCTGGAGACGATGCTGAAAGTATTTTATCTCAATTTCCTGCAAACAGCATTAAGTCTGTCGAGTTGATTACCAATCCATCCTCTAGATATGATGCTGCTGGGGTTGGGGGAATCATCAATATTGTTTTGAAGAAGAATGAGAAGACAGGGTTAAATGGTCAAATCAATGCTTCTTTAGGAACCAGGGATAAATATCAGGCTGGGATCAACCTAAACTACGGCACTGCCAAAGCGAATTATTATGCTTCATATAATTGGCAGGATCGTCGCCAAATCGAAAAAGGGGAAGGAACTCGGACGACAAATATCCCTGGTTTTTCACCAACTTTAGATCAAGATCAGAATGGAGAAGAGATTGAAAAAACACATTTGGTCAGATTAGGGGTAGATTATAATGTTACTGATAAGGGGATTTTGGGAGTTTATTTCCAAGGCAATTTTGATGATGAGTTTGAGTTTGAAGATGTCAATCAACAGAACATCAGCGCTAGTGAAACCTTGGATTCTTCTTTTGTGAGGAGAAATGAGGAATTTAGTAAAAGTGCAAACTATGAGTCTGGGATTAATTATACTTGGCAAATCGATAGCCTTGGTCAGCGGCTTTATGGCTCTTTGTCCTATTCCTATGATGATCGAAATCAGACGGAATTTTATAATCAAAATTCCTTATTCTCGGATGGAACTTCTGCCCCAAATAAGCGGCTGATCCAAATCAATGATCGCCCCCGTCAGAGTAATTTTTATGTTGGGCAATTGGATTACGAACGCCCATTGCTGAATGGAGCAAGAATTGAAACTGGACTGAAGGCAACTATTGGTACATGGCTATGGGGACAGTCATTTTCTCAAGGAGATCAATTCACAGACTTTGTGCCTGTCCCCATTGATACCTTGTCAGATGAATTCAATTTTAGCGAAGAAGTCTACGCTGCCTATTTCAGCTATACCCAGAAAAAAGATGCTTTTGGCTACCAGTTGGGTCTGCGGGCAGAATATACCGAGACACTGGGCGAGACCGAACGAAATCAAGATCAAATTCCAAATAACTATTTCAACCTATTCCCAAGTGCATTTTTAAGCTACACGTTAGGAATAGAAAATGAATTAACGCTTAACTATAGTAGAAGAATCAGTAGGCCTGGAATTTGGGATTTAGCTCCGATATACCGAGTTAGAGATCAATACAATCTCAGTATTGGAAATCCTTACCTTCAGCCCGAGTTTACCGATAGCTATGAACTTGGCTACATGAAAGGGTGGAAAAAGTACCTGTTGAATGCTACCGTATATCATCGCTACAGTACAGATGTAGAAACTCGTATTACGACTATTACCGATGATAATGTCGCAATTCAAAAGCGTCAAAATGCAGATACGCGGACCAGTTCAGGTTTCGAATTAATCAATCAAGTCCAAGTTTCAAATAATGTGGATCTTACGTTGACCGGAAATTTCTTTTATTCGAAGGTAAATGGCGAAAATATTGAATCAGGATTTACGAATGAGAATTTCAGCTGGACTGTGGGTTTACTGAGTAATATTCTTATTCCGGATTGGTTTAGCGTTCAGTTTCAGGGAAATTATAGAGGTCCTATTGTATTGCCACAAGGTCAAATCGAACCACAGTCGAGTTTGAATATTGGTTTGAGACGAGATATTTTAGATAATAAGGCAACAGTAAGTTTCAACGTGAGTGACATATTCAATACTCGGAATTTCAGAATCACGACAGAAGATGCAAGATTCACCCAAACTCGGAAATTTCAACGGGAAACCCGAATTGTAACTTTATCACTCACTTACAGATTCGGAGGATTTAAGGATAAGGGACAAGATCAAAGCCGTCGCGAAGGTGGAGGTGACTTTGGTGGGGATGATTTCTAATACTGCAAAGGCTGGTCAAGTGATCAGCCGTCTTTATTTTTGGCCATGAGTGAACTTACCGAACAGATCAAGTTGGCCTTGGCAGAGAAGTCAATTCCTGAAAAAGCAGCTTTTTTTCCCAGATTCTTTAAAACTAAACCTGGGGAATACGGCGAAGGAGATAAGTTTCTTGGAGTAATTGTGCCCGAGCTGCGCAAAATTTCAAAGTCATGTTTTAAGGAGATTTCATTGGATGAGATCCGGCAATTGCTTCAAGATGAATACCATGAAGTAAGACTTACTGCGATCTTCATATTGGTATACCGCTATGAAAAACTTAAAACTGAAGAAGCTCGAAAAGTACTGGTTGACTTTTATATCGAACACTTGGACTTTGTCAATAATTGGGATTTGGTAGATAGTTCTTGTCACAAGATTTTGGGGCATTACTTTCGAAAAAAAGATAAATACCTATTCTATGAATTCGCTGAGTCTGGGCAGTTGTGGAGACAGCGGATTGCGATGATCAGTACGTATCATTGGATTAAGCGCGGAGAATTTGAAGATGTCTTTGCAATAGCCGAACTTTTAGTATTCCATCCGCACGACCTGATCCAAAAAGCAGTCGGATGGATGCTTCGTGAAATTGGGAATCAGGATTTGAAATCAGAATTAGCCTTTTTGAGGATGTATTTCCGAACCATGCCGAGAACAGCCTTGCGCTATGCTATTGAAAAACTTGATTCAGATCTCCGCCAAAAAATTCTAGCAGGAGAAGATTTTTAAAGCTAGGGACCGCTCCAAGGGTCTAATGAGCTAAAATGGCTAACTTCGGTAATCGTAATTCAAAAAGTAATAAACACCATGAAAACAATCAGCAGTCTTGCTATTCTATTCCTTTTTTTGATTTCTCCGCTGATTGCTCAGGATACCGACGAGAAGAAAAACTTTGAGCCCAGAGCACCTCAGCGATTCGAAAGTACTCACGCTGGAACTTTTGGAGGACAAAAAATCACGTATAAAGCGATTGTATCTGAAAACTTTTTGAAAAACTCCGGTGGTGAGGTCACTGCTGCACTTTGGTCAACTGCTTATGTGAAAGAAGGAGCGAATAATTCCAATCGACCGGTCTTGTTTGTATTCAATGGTGGGCCGGGTTCCGCATCAATCTGGCTACATGTTGGTTTTTTTGGACCTAAGGTTGTCAAGGTAGATTCAGAAGGGAAGATCGATGATGGGACAGCTCCTTATCAGTTTGTGCAAAATAATCAGGCACTGCTAGACTTGACTGATTTGGTTTTTGTGGATCCTATTGGAACAGGATTTAGCCAAGTCTTAGGAAAAGGTGAAAACAAGGATTACTGGGGGTTGACTGAAGATGCCAATTCGATTGCTCAATTCATGAAACTTTGGGTGACTGAAAATGGAAGATGGCAAGCTCCAAAATTTATAGCTGGAGAAAGCTACGGCACTACCCGAGCGGCAAAAGTAGCTGAAGTATTAGAAGGTGGTGGTAATCCGATGGCTTTGAATGGAATTGTCTTGATTTCTCAGGCTTTGGACTATGCCGGATCTTCTTCTTGGGCTGATAACTTAACCTCATTCTTCACCTATTTACCTTCTCAAGCAGCGACTGCTTGGTACCATGGCAAAGCTGGCAAAGGAGAAACCTTGGCGGATTTCGCTCAAGAGGCTCGAGACTTTGCCTATGGGGAATATTTGGAAGCTTTGTTTCAAGGTGAAAAACAAAGTCAAGCTCAAAAAGAAGCCATAGCCACAAAATTGGCCTATTTCACGGGTTTGGATAAAGCATATATCCTCAGATCTAAAAATCAAATCCTGATGGGTCGATTCAAAAAAGAATTGCTTCGAGAGGAAGGGAAAGCTATTGGGACATTAGATGGGAGATTTTTGGCTAAAGAAACTGACTTAGTAGCGGAAAGTCCGGTCCTTGGTGATGCCAGTAGCTACATGACGGAGAGTGCCTACACGGGAGTATTCAACAACTATCTCTATACTGACCTGAAAGTAAAAATGGATCGGGCCTATTTGGGTTCCGCAGAAGGAATGGGCGGTTCTTGGAATTGGAAACCAGTACCCGATGGAGCTTATTGGGAGCCAAGCTATGTTAGCACAGCCCGATCACTGAGTGAGGTGATGCACCGTAATACAGCTTTGAAAGTCATGGTTGCCAATGGCTATTATGATTTGATCACGCCATTTTTCGATTCGGAATATACTTTTGCAAGACATGACTTTCCACAAGATCGAATTCAGATGAATTATTATGAAGCTGGTCATATGATGTATAACAGGCAAGAAGACTTTGATGCTTTGGCAAAAGATATAAGAGCCTTCCTAGAAAATATTTTGAAGTAGTACCAAAAGATTCCGTGAAAATTTTCAAGAGTGGAACCGAAAAGTAAAGATTTGACTTCTTTTTTAGAAACTATCAATAAGCTATGCAAAGACCCGATTTTAATGTCGAAGAAGTAAATAAAATTATACGTGGACGGCGTTCCATGTTTGTCGCTCAATTCAAAGAGAATGATCCTATAGATGATTCTATAATTGAGGAAATGCTTGAAAATGCGCGTTGGGCTCCGACCCATAAGCTGACTCAGCCTTGGCAATTTATCGTATATACGGGCGATGGCTTGAAGACTTTTGGTCAATATCAGGCTGACATGTATAAGATGCGGGCTGAGAAAAACGGAACACCTTTTTTGGAAGCTACCTATCAGAAATTTATCGATAGCCCTCAAAAAGCATCTCATGTGATTGCGATTTTGATGAAAAGATCAGAAGGTATTCCACTAATGGAGGAGATTTCAGCCACTGCTATGGCGGTTCAAAATATGTATTTGACTGCCTCAGCGCATGGCCTTGCAGCCTATTGGGGAACAGGCGGACCAACATTCTGGCCTGAAGCTAGGGAAGATTTCGGTCTTGAAGGGGAGGATATCCTGATGGGGTTCTTCTATATCGCCAAACCAGCAACAGACAATTGGCCAGAAGGAAAAAGAGAATCCATGGATGAAAAAGTAGCTTGGATCAGAGAATAATCACATAAAAAAAGCGACAATCGATTGTCGCTTTTTTTATGTGATTGAATTTAGAAGCCTACAAATGCAGGAGGCTCGACCCCGTTTGATCTTAGATAAGCTATCGCAGCTCCTCTATGGTGCGTGCTGTGATCCATCAAAAGTGCCATGACCTGATTTCGAGAGGCTTGATTTCCAAAAACATCTTGAACCTCTTTGCCCTGCTCTACAGTTATTGAAGCCATAGCCTTGGCACCATAATCATAGGATTTGGCTACATAGTCTGCCAATTGGGCTTTAGTTGCAGTTTTTACATCAATGCTAAAGTTAGGTTCTCCGCCCATTAAATAGCCTTGGGAAATCCCTACAATTGCAGAACCAATGTGGTGAATCTGCTCCTTAAATGACATTGCGGCTGGATCGGTCTTATAATCCATACCTGAATCTGGCATCTTATCTAAAACATCAAGGGTGAATTGCTTGCTGTTTTTCCATTTACTCATGAATTCTTCCTTGGAGGTTTGAGCCATTACTTGGGTACTAGCTACGAAGTAAATTCCCAGTAAAATGGTGAAGGAAAAAAAGTTGACTAGCTTTTTCATTTTGTTTTGGGTTTTGTTTAATGTTATAGAGGTGTCCTTTTAATTGCATATATTTATAGCTTTTCAAACGCTCAAAAT
>JAFMBQ010000138.1 GCA_017858365.1 Algoriphagus sp.
TTTTTAAACAAAGAAAATCGATTCACTCAAATCCCCCAAGTTTTCAGACTGATCCCTTAAATTCAGAAATGAATTATTTTTAGACATAAAAAAAGCTCCCTTTTTCAAAGGAGCTTTAGTACCCAGAGCCGGAGTCGAACCGGCACGCCCGAAGGCATTGGTGTTTGAGACCAACGCGTCTACCGATTCCGCCATCTGGGCTTTCGGTAAGTCTTTCTATTCGATTGACTCGGTTCCCTTCCTTTCGGAAAGGACTGCAAATATGAAAACAATTTCTTTTTCCTACAACCTCAGGGCTTCACTTCCTGCAACTTTTTTGAGCTGAACGCCACAGGCTTCGCTGCGAACAGCGCTTTTGTAAAGCTCCAGACTGTTTTAAAAAGCTCAGAATCACGGTATTGATTTAGGGCTTCTTCAGTTTCCCAATGGCTGTATGTCAGGAAAATATTTTTATCATGCTCATCTTCCCACAGCTCTAAATGATGACATCCTGGCGAATTTCTAATAGCTAATTTATTTTCCTCGAAGTTTCTAAGGAAATCTGCCCTGGCTCCCGCTTTAAAAGTCATGCGAACGATCCGAACTAGCATTATGCCTCGAAATTAATTTGGATCATGCTATCATATTTCAAACCCAAAAGCCCTCCTCCATCACCGTGGTAAATACCAATCTCCAATAGATCGAGGCTGTTGAAGAAAGCGAAGCAATCTCCTGGTTCTACCTGATCGTATCCTTTATGAAGTTTAGTCAACGATTCTCTTCCGAATTCTACCGTGAACTTTCCTGGGTTAAGGGTATCGAAAATGTCTTTTCTAATATTTGTAATCAGATTTCCATAGCAATCTACACGGAGGACGTGACCCACGATTTTTTCGCGAGTGGCTTTTGGATGCCGAGGCATGAGTTTTCTGAAGTTGGTCAGTGGACCTCCAAAATCATGGATTGCAGCACCACTGGCCACTTTTCCAGCAATCGGAGCCAGAATATCTTTTGCAGGGAAGGTGCTGTCCTTTAGGTGAATATCTGCGAACTGGACCATTATCCCAGGATCTTGATCTGCCAAAAGGCTGAGGATTCCATTGTTTGGGCCGATGAAAATGTGCTCTTCTAATTTAATTCCAATAAATCCGTGCGTAATACTTCCGGTTGTATTCAAGGCAACCAAATGAACAGTTCCTTTGGGGAAATCTCGAAAAGTAGAGCGCAGGAGAAATGCCGCGTGCGCAATGTCAAACGGTTCAATGTTATGCGCTATATCAATAATGTTAAGCTGGGGGTTAATGGCCAAGATTTTGGCTTTCACTGCAGGTACGTAGTAATCTTTATCCCCAAAATCTGAGAGGAAGGTCACAATTGCCATATAAGCAAGTATATTAAAATTTTGTACTTTTGTTAAGAAGGGATTTGAACAAAAATAGAAATTTTAATCTTTAGCCTTCAAAGAAAATTTAATCAATATACTAGCTTGGTCGAAAAAGTAATCACTTTAGAAAACGTTCCACTGGCAGATTTTTTAGGTCAGGCCAATGAGAATATACGGCAAATTGCAGCCGCTTTCCCACAAAGTAAAATTATCTCAAGAGGTAATGAAATCCGGATTCAAGGTGCTGCTCCTGAGATTTTACGGATTAATGATATCCTAAATCTACTTTTAGAGCACATTGATCGCTTCGGACATTTGACTCCAGAAAATGTAAAAGACTATTTGGATGTGGAGGGAATCCCCTTCGAGGAAGCCAATCGTGATCAAGTCATTGTCTTTGGAAATAAAGGCCTTGTCATCAAACCTAAGTCTGCAAATCAGCGGAAGTTGGTAGAATCGGCCATGAAAAATGATTTGGTTTTTGCCCTCGGGCCGGCAGGTACAGGTAAGACCTATATCGCGGTTGCATTAGCTGTAAGAGCTTTGAAAAATAGAGAGGTCAAACGAATCATCATCACCAGACCAGCTGTGGAGGCTGGAGAAAATCTTGGGTTTCTTCCAGGTGATCTTCAAGAGAAATTAGATCCATATTTAAGACCTATCTATGATGCACTTCAGGATATGGTTCCCCCGGAAAAATTAAAATACTATCAAGAAACACGAGTAATAGAAATCGCCCCTCTGGCATATATGCGGGGTCGTACGCTGCATGATGCTTTTGTGCTCCTAGACGAGGCGCAGAATACGACTAGCGAGCAAATTAAAATGTTCCTGACTCGAATGGGGCCTAACTCACGTGTGATTATCACTGGAGATCAAACACAAGTAGATCTTCCCATTCGTCAGAAATCGGGTCTGTCAGAGGCTTTGAAAATTTTAGACGGAGTCAAAGGAATCGGGGTAGTCAGTCTAAGTGGTAAAGATGTGATTCGGCACAAATTAGTTAAGTCAATTATTGAAGCGTATGAAAATGATCATGCTGCCAAAGAACTGGAAAGAAATGAAGCTTCAAGTAGAAAAAATAACTGATCCATCAGATTTAGATGCTGCTTTTGAAATTCGAAAACAGGTTTTTGTAATCGAGCAAGAAGTAGATCCGACCAAGGAATATGATGAGTTTGAGCAGTCATCTGTTCATTTTCTTGCTCGTATCGATGGGATTGCAGTAGGCACAGCACGATGGAGATTTACCTCCAATGGAGTCAAATCAGAACGATTTGCGGTCTTGAAAGAAGTCAGAGGAAAAGGAGTAGGGCAAGCCTTGGTAAAAGCTGTATTGGATGACATCCAAGCTGATCCTTTATCCAAAAACAAAACCAAATATCTTCACTCCCAACTGGCAGCAGTACCTTTATATTCAAAATTCGGATTTAAAAAAGCAGGGGATATTTTTGAAGAATGTAATATCTTGCATTATAAAATGGAGCGCATCTAAGTTTTATCCATAAGAAAACCAATCAGTTATGAAAAAAATATTACTATCAATTTCAATCATCTTAATGATCTCCTCGGCTGCCTTTAGCCAAGATGTCATTTCAAGTAGTGGTAACAGTAGAGGTGATTTTTCAAATGAAGTCAAAGTCAATTTTTTGAATCTGATTGCTTTGGCCTCGATCGAAGTTGGATATGAAAAATTCTTGAGTGATAATCATTCGCTAGACTTACAGCTTCATATTAATGATAGGTTTGGGTTTAATTCTCAAGGGAAAGGCAAAAATTATAAAACCAATTCAATTCAAGCTTCCATGAATTTTTATTTAGGGGATGATGAAGATGCTAGGTTTTATATTTATCCACTTGCCAAACTTCGATTTGGAGATTTCGAAGAAGAAATAGATGGGGATTTAGTTGTCACTTCTATGAATGCCTTTATTCTTGGTGCAGGAGTGGGATATAAATGGGAGTTTTCGAATTTCGCATTTGGTCCCTATGCTAGTATTGCTCGTGGATTCAGTAGCGAAGTTTCTGATCGATTTGCTGCTGTTGAGGTCAATGGAGGATTTAGCCTTGGCTATCGATTCTAAGGAATAAAAAAAAATACTAAAGCCTCGTCATTGAGGCTTTTTTTATGACCTAAAAACTGTAAATTAAAGTTTTAATTTTTGGTTATGCGGTTTTCAGATTATCCTTTTTTGAAATACTTACCCCTACTGATTGGAGGAATTCTTTTAGCGGATTCCTTTGAATTATTTGGAATCGAGACTATTTCTATAATTGTCCTAATCTTAGTGTTGAGCTATTTCTTGCTCATTAACTTGAAAACGAATCAGACTAGACTTCAGTTACTTTCGCTGATTGGATACTTTTTGATTTTTTCTTTTGGGATTTTACTCAGCAAGTACCAAAAAGGACAAGCGGCACTTTTATCGTTAGATGAACCTTTTGAAAGCTATCTGGCCGAAGTGCGGCAGTTTGACCTTCAGAAGCCCAATTCTTTTGAGAATCTTCTTGAAATTAAAGCCATCAAAAGTGATTCGGAATGGAAAGCGGCGAACGGTCTGGTGATCATCTATCACCAAGCACCGGAACCGCTGCTTCCCGGTCAATTCATACGAGTGAGCAAGGCTCCTGAACGAGTTGGAGCTCCAAAAAATCCTCACGAGTTTGATTATCGTGCTTTTTTAGCCAGAAAGGGGATTCACTTTAGACAGTTTATTGGTAAAGATTTTCAGGTTCTGGAAAAAGCTCCGGAGTCAAGTCTCGAATTTTTACTAGTCAACTTTAGAAATCATTTGGCAACACGATTAAAAGATCAGATTCCTGATCCTCAATCAGAACAGATCGCCCTAGCGCTCCTGCTCGGACAAAAGCAATCACTGGACAGAGATCTTCGGGAAGGCTACGTGCAGGCAGGAGTGATGCATATTCTAGCGGTATCTGGCTTGCATGTCGGGATTATTTATGCGCTGCTTCTGGGTTTGTTGAAGCCACTTAGACTTTCTAAAAAATGGTCGAGAATCTATCTTCTGTTTGTGGTTCTGTTGATTTGGGTCTATGCGGTAGTGACGGGGCTTTCGCCCTCTGTAGTTCGGGCAGCGACCATGTTTAGCTTACTTTCCTTGGGTCAACTGCGTGAGCGAAAGCCTTCCATTTTCAATATTTTAGCTTTTTCAGCGATGTTGATGATTGCGGTAAATCCGGAGGTGATCAAAGATGTTGGCTTTCAGCTTTCCTACTTGGCTGTGGCAGGTATAGTCTTGATTCAGCCCCTTATCCTGAATTGGTGGCTACCAAGAAATCGAATTTTAGAATACTTCTGGCAACTTACCGCTGTCAGCCTTGCTGCCCAACTTGCGACTTTCCCTCTTTCGGTTTATTATTTCCATCTCTTTCCGACCTATTTCCTTTTGGGAAATCTGTTGATTATTCCTTTAGCATTTTTGATTATGCAGGCTGGAGTGCCTTTAGTGCTTTTTGGCTGGATTCCATTTTTTGGGGATGGCTTAGGTTGGCTTTTGAGCAAGCTGATCTGGTTTCAAAATCAACTTATTCAATTGCTCCAAGTCTTGCCTTGGGGAAAAATAGATCGATTAACTATCAGTCCATTGAGCATGATTCTTTTTTGGATGGCTTTACTAGTCTGGTCCGCTTGGGCAACTGGGAATCGAAAACAGTTGATTTACCTGTCATTTACAGTGTTTTCAATTTGGTCAGGCCTTAGGTTTTTTGAAGTTCTAAATCGACCTGCTCAAGAATTGGTAATCTATCAGGGAAAAAAAGGTCAGGTTTTTGATTTTAGTTTTGAAAAGAAATTGTTTGCTTGGAATCAAGGGGTCGATCAAGAGGAGCTTAGCTTTGTGGTGGATCCGAATCGAATCTCAAACCAACTGCCGCAGATTCCGGATACAATGATCGGAATACTTGATACAGCTAGCATTATCCAGCTTTTCCCTTTGAATGTAAGCTATAACCAAAAGACCTCAGAAATTTATTTTCCCCTACAAAAGCCAAAAGATGTAGCCATTTGGTCAGAAGGGGAATGGAAATCAAGTAGTAAGAGAGATACCTTGAAATTGGGAGATGCTGCTTTTCGAATACTTTTCTAGCTCGCTTTTTGGCATTGCCTTATTTGCACCTAACTTGATTCAAAAAAGAACATCCCCATGAATAGCGTAGTCCTCAGCCATGTTTCAGATCGAATCGGATACATTAAACTAAATAATCCTGAAAAGCGGAATGCGATGAGCCCTGCATTAATTTCAGGTTTAAAGGAGGCTTTTCTATCGATGGAATCGAATGAGGATGTTAAAGTTGTGCTCTTGAGTGCTTCTGGAAAAGCCTTCTGTGCTGGAGCGGATTTAGCCTATTTACAGCAGATGCAGGAATTTACCTATGAACAAAATCTGGCAGATAGCCGAAGTTTGAAGGAGCTTTTTGAGTTGATTTATAATTTCCCTAAAGTAGTCATTGCAGCTGTTCAGGGTCATGCCTTGGCCGGAGGATGCGGTTTGGTGACGGTTTGTGATTTTGCTTTTTCAGCGCCAGCAGCACTTTTCGGCTACACCGAAGTGGCTATCGGATTTGTGCCGGCACTTGTATCTGTATTCCTTTTGGAGCAGATCGGTGGAGCCAAAACACAGGAATTACTGCTTTCTGGTGAGCTAATCACCTCTTCCAAAGCAGCGGAGTTGGGGTTGATTACAGAAGTGATTCAGACCGAAGAGTTGGAGAAAACTGCTTTTGACTTTGCTCAAAAGCTTATATTAAAAAATTCCAGCTCTTCGATGACAGAAACCAAAATGCTTCTTCGTGAACTCACGAAAGAAGCTAGAACGAAGGCCTTAGATTTTGCTGCTGAATTGAATGCAAAAGTAAGAGCGAATCCAGATTGTAAGCAGGGAATTTCAGCTTTCCTTTCCAAATCAAAACCTGTTTGGTAAATGACTGATCGGGCAAAATCGATTCTTCAGGAAGTTTTTGGCTATTCGGATTTTCGTCCGGTCCAGGATCAGATTATCACCTCGGTTTTAGAGGGGAAGGATACGCTTGCCCTATTGCCAACTGGTGGAGGAAAGTCACTCTGTTTTCAGTTGCCAGCTTTGGTTTTGGATGGGATTTGTTTGGTCGTAAGCCCTTTGATTGCCTTGATGAAAGATCAAGTCGATGGCTTAAAGGCTAAAGGAATCAAAGCTTCGGCGATCTATTCCGGGATGAGCTCACGTGAGATTGATCGGATTCTGGATAATTGCATTTATGGGGATTATAAATTTCTGTATGTGTCTCCAGAGCGGCTGAAGTCGGATCTTTTCATTGCTCGATTCAAGCAGATGAATATTAACTTGATTGCTGTGGATGAGGCGCATTGTATCTCGCAATGGGGTTACGATTTCCGACCCTCTTACTTGGAGATTGCAGCGATTAAGCCATTTCATCCCAAGATTCCAATTTTGGCATTGACCGCATCAGCCACGCCTCAAGTCTGTACGGATATTATGGCTCGCTTGGAAATGAAGAAGCCTGCATTTTTCCAAAAAAGCTTTGCGCGAGAAAATCTAAGCTACAGTGTGAGACTGATTGAAAATAAGCTTGAAAAAGGACTAGAAGTGTTGAAGCGGGTTCCTGGATCTGCGATCTGGTACGTCAGAAATCGGCAAGCCACTCACCAGATTGCAAAATCTTTGCATCAGCTAGGAATCTCTTCAGCTGCATATCATGCAGGTCTTTCCATGCCGGATCGGAGTCAAAAGCAAGAAGCTTGGAAATCGAATCAGGTACGCGTCATGGTAAGCACTAATGCCTTTGGAATGGGAATCGACAAGCCTGACGTTCGGGTAGTGATTCACAGCGATTTGCCTGAGAATTTAGAAAATTATTATCAGGAGGCAGGAAGAGCGGGGCGAGATGGGCAAAAAGCCTATGCGGTTTTGCTGTCCAACGAGCAAGATTTTGAGCAAGTACTAGAGCGAGCAGCCTTGGTCTATCCGCCGATTGATTTTGTACGAAAGGTCTACCAATGTCTTGCTAACTATTTCCGAATTGCGGTGGGAAGCAATATGCTGAGCAGCTTTGATTTTGAATGGAATGAATTTGCTCAGACCTATAAGTTGGGGGTTTTGGAGACCTTTTATGCGCTTAAGGTTTTGGAAGAAGGGGGTTTTATTGGATTAAATGAAAGCTATTACTCACCTTCTAAAATCCATTTCACCATCAATCCAGCGCGTCTCTATGAGATTCAAATTGCTTACGTGAGACTGGATCCAATCGTGAAAATGATCATGCGGACTTATGGTGGGAATGTCTTTTCGGAATACATCTCGATCAATGAATCCAAACTTTCCAAGTCCTTGAACTTAATAGAATCAGAGCTGATCAAGGGGCTAAAGCACTTGGAACAACTGGAAGTGATGGTCTATGATAAGCGAAAGGATAAGCCCCAAATCACATTTATGACGCCGAGATATGATGCGGCTACACTACCGCTGGATTTTGCCCGAATCAAAATTCGAAGAGAACTAACCTTAGAAAAAGCTACTCAAATGGTGGGATACGCCCATCAAGACCAAATCTGCAGAACTCAGTTTATTCAGGAATACTTTGGGGAACAGTCTGATCAAGTCTGTGGGGTATGTGATCTGTGCATCAGTCAGCGCAAATCAAAATCACCGGAAAGCTCCGAAGCAAGGCTAAAAACTAAGATCATGGAAACTTTAAGCCATTCTAGTGAGTTGTCAGAGCGTGAGTTATTTAATCAACTCCGACTTCCTGCATCAGAAAAAAATCTTCAAGTTCTCCGAAACCTTGTTGACCAAGGGCAAGTCATTCAATCGGTCACCGCCAAATACAGCAGAACTAGTTATGGGTAATTTTTTTGATGATTTGTATTCCAGTCTTTTCCAATCTAGTGAAAAGGTGCCCTTGAATCATAAGGAAAATTTTGTTTATAAATTTTCCGAATTACAAGAAGCAAAGGACTGGTCAGATGGGGTGGAGGGAGAAGCTATTATGGCGAAAATCGCTAAGAATTATGCCTTCAAGAAACTTCAATTGGAAGAAATGCCGAGGGTTCATATTCTCGACTCGAAGTATGCGAGAGGTTTTGCGATTACCTATGAAGAGGTTTTTACTCCTCAAACTTTTTCTAATCTTTTCTTGGCTTTTGCCCAACGAGTTTTAGCTTTAGGGTATCAGCAGGTTAGTTTGGATAGGAAGTTGGAGGAAATAAACGACCAAGTCCGGTCTACTGAAAAATTCTATTTTAAGCCTCCGCTTCAATTGCCAGTAGCGGATCAGCCGATTTCCCAGCTTTATGGGAATGTGGCAATCGAGAAAATAACCCTGAATAATCAACCAAATTACCTGAAGGTTTTGGCTACATTTTATTCTGATAGACTCTACCAGGACCCAATGCCTTTTGAGGAATTAGTAAACCAATTATTTGAAAATAAGATCGATGGACAGGATTAAATTTAGTGAGCAGCTCAAAAAGTATCGTACGCCATATGAAGAGGAATCAAGTTTCATTGCAGACTTCATCAAACTTACCACAGATCCTTTAGCCTATGATAGAGAACGCTTAGCTGGGCATTTTACCGCCTCAGCTTGGATTGTAAATCGTAAGCGAACGCACACGCTATTGACGCTACACCGCAAATTAGGACGTTGGTTGCAATTGGGAGGACATGCTGATGGAAATGAGGATTTGTTAGAAGTAGCCATGAAAGAAGCTCAAGAAGAAAGTGGGCTGGAAAGTCTAGAATTTGTTGATGAGACTATCTTTGATCTTGATAAGCACATTATTCCCGAACGACCTCACGTGCCTGAGCATTTTCATTACGATGTGCGCTATATTCTTGAAGCGGATCTAACTGAAGATTTGATCAAAAGTAATGAAAGCATTTCCCTTGCATGGGTAGCTTTTGACTCTGTTCAAGATGTGATTGGGTACAATCCCTCGATCCTTCGAATGCTTGAGAAAACCAGTAAATCTGAAATTCTACTTTAATTTCTATTGCCTTGATTACCAAACCTGATCCACAGCAACTCCTCGAGACGTTTGACTTTTCTATCCCGATTCAAGTCCGATTTTCTGATATCGACGGCTATCTCCATGTGAACAATGGGGTTTATTTCAGCTACTTTGAGCATGCTAGAGCTTCTTTTTTGCATGATTTATTTGACTGGGATATCATGGAAATCGGAACTGTAGTCGGTCGGGTAGCGATCGATTATTTCAAACCAATTCATCTTGGAGATGAGGTCAGGGGTTTGGTCAAATGCTCAAGGCTGGGCAATGCTTCCTTTGATA
>JAFMBQ010000139.1 GCA_017858365.1 Algoriphagus sp.
TCACCTTTGCTCGAGGTAGAAGAGTGGAATTGCAGGGTAGCTCTGGAGGATTTGCAGCTTACGGGTTGAGTTTAAACAAGCAGTTTGCTGAGAAGCGCGGAAGTATTGGCTTTGGAGCAGAGAACTTCTTAGCAAAAGAATTCATCATCCGAAATGAAATCATCACGCCTACCATTGTTCAGAACAGCACCTCTGCGATACGAAACATGAACTTCAAGGTCAACTTCAGCTACCGAATTGGAAAGCTTAGTATGGATCAGGGAAGACCTCGAAAAAGAAAATCAGTCACTAATGATGACTTGAAAGAGGGAGCGCCAGCAGGCGGTGGAGAAAACAATTAAGATTAAACCAATTGCCCAGTCCAGAATCTAATTTGGGACTGGGCTTTTTAAAAGATAACAATTAGATAGATTAGGTTATATATCAAAAAACCCGCCCTTTGAATAAGGGCGGGCTTTTTTATGAGATGATTTTTAGTTACTTATAAGTTGCTTTCTTGATTGCGTCTATGGTACGTTTCACATTAGGAAGTGTTACATCGATGTAGTTTGATGAATAACTCAAGGGAATATCCATGGAGTTAACCCGAATCACTGGGGCGTCTAAGTAGTCGAATGCATAGCGCTGGAAATGATACGTAAGTTCAGAAGAGATTCCAGCAATTGGATTTGCTTCTTCTACAATTACTGCACGATTGGTTTTCTTTACAGATTCCAGGCAAGTGGCGTAGTCAATAGGTCGGACGGTACGAAGATCGATGACTTCGCAGTCAATTCCTTCCTTGGCCATTTCCTCTGCAGCTTCCAGCGCAACTTTCATCATCTTCCCAAAGGAGATCACCGTTACATCTTTTCCCTTTCGTTTGATATCCGCTACTCCGATAGGAAGTAGGTATTCGCCTTCAGGCACTTCGCCTTTGTCGCTATACATCACTTCAGATTCCATAAAGATTATTGGATCTGGGTCGCGTATGGCGGCTTTCATCAGGCCTTTTGCATCGTATGGGTTAGATGGGACGATTACTTTAAGACCGGGCGTATTCGCAAACCAGTTTTCAAAGTTTGAAGAGTGTGTAGCTCCCAATTGACCAGCATTTCCTGTTGGACCTCTGAACACAATTGGCACACTAAAAGCTCCGCCGGACATGGCTAGCATTTTAGCGGAAGAATTGATGATTTGATCGATAGCAACCAAGGAAAAGTTGAAAGTCATAAATTCAATAATGGGCTTCAGGCCATTCATTGCTGCTCCCACACCTAATCCTGCGAATCCTAATTCTGCGATAGGAGTGTCATAAACTCGGTTTGGACCGAATTCTTCAAGCATTCCCTGAGATACTTTATAGGCTCCATTATATTCTGCGACTTCTTCACCCATCAAAAAGACGTTTGGATCTCGTCTCATTTCCTCTGACATTGCCTCTCTTAAGGCTTCTCGAAACTGTATTTCTCTCATGAGTTAATGACTAAAATTTGGTCCGTAAAAATAGAAAGGAAAAGCCCAAAACCAAAAATAAGCTGGTTTTTAATAGTGTTTCTAATAGGAGTGGTATAGATGCCAAGAGTAACTTTCCCCTTGAATAAGAACTATGGATTTATTGGGAAGGTAAACTTTGAATGAAATGCTCAAGCTATAGCTCTCCTTTGCTAGACACTACGCTTGACGACTGGCTTGTAGGTGACATGCAAATCTGAAAGTGGGTTTGGTAGATTGGGGGTAGTGGGTCTTGGCAGTTTTTTTAATTACTCCCATTCAGCAGTGCACCCATATTTTTATGGTAAAGTAATACGGTTTTCCTATGAAAATATGCGTAAAAGTATTTGTCACGGATCCGTGAATTGCTTCTGAAATAGGATATGTGCTCAATTCTGCATCCACCATTTTCAAGCCTATGAAACGAAACGACTTGTTTTCCGCTGCTCTTTGATCCCTCGATATAACTAAATACAAGACGTCTTTCTACCTCGTTTACTTCTACCACTTCTTGGGCATTTGCAATGGTCAAGATGTTCCAATACTTCATCTGCACGTACATCAAGAAACCTACTTGCGCGTTTTGGATGTCACTACCAGGATAAAAGAGTTGCCCGGATTTCTTGTCCAATACCAAACCAAGCTGCAAAGATTCGCCGCAATTCCAAGCGGTATTTATGTTGCAGTTTACGTAATGGTCAAATAAAATTTCGGGACTTAAGTCCGAGAAAATAGTATCGGTAACCGAAGAGTAGTTTTTCAGATCCGAATCATTCGGCATTGTCGAGCGAATATCAGCTATCATTTTAGATCCATTCGAAATCTGCATTTGTAAAAACTCTCGAATTTTAAGCTGTTTTATTTTGCCGAAATTGATCTCGGAAAGCTTCATTTAATTAATTAGTGGTGAAATTTAATTCATTGTTCAACCAATAATAATCAATTATTTTTAGGTTTTCACCTTTCTATAATTGGGCTATCCTGATAAGATTTGCGATTTTAAAAGAGAATTTTCGTCCTCCAAATTCTGATTAAAACCTAATCAAAGGATTTAGGAGGAGATAAGTAACCAAATCGCACCGTGTGATTTTCTGAGGTCATACTAGGGATGCGGGGTAAAAAAGGGGAGTGAAATTTCGCGAAATCACTTCTCAACAGTCTTCCCCTCTTCTATCCAGGAGGTGATTCCACCATCGAGCATATAGATTTTTTTAAAGCCAGCTGCTTTCATCATGGCGCCAGCTTTTGCCGTTCGCTTTCCTGATCTACAATAAAGTAGATAAGTTTTATTTTTATTCAGCGTCTCAATTTTCTCCGGGAAGCTTTCATCCAAAAAATCTAGGTTTTTCGCGTTATCAATATGACCTTCTGCCATTTCTTCTGGAGTTCTTACATCTACCAGAATATTCTTTTTCTTTTTGAGCATCTTTTCAAAAGTTGCAGCAGGTACTACGGTAGCAGAGTCGGCGCTTTGAGCGAATAAATAGCTCGTTTGAAACAGGAAGAAAATCAAGCCAAGGGAAAAGATTTTTGAGAATTTCATTGTAAAGATGTTTGAAGTGATCAATTGAGAATCCATATTGAGATGAAAATTTAGCCAATTCATTACAAATGCCTACAAAGATTGCTCTGATTTCTGACTCCCACAGTTACATTGATCACATAACCTGTTCCTATCTTGAAGATTGTGATGAAATCTGGCATGCTGGAGACATAGGTTCTTTAGCAGTAATGGAGACTTTGCCTAAAGGGAAAACGATCCGGGCTGTTTTCGGGAACATCGATGATTCAGAGATTCAGTACCATTATCCAGAATGGCTGAATTTTGAACAGGATGGCGTAGGAGTCCTAATGACTCATATTGGCGGGAAGCCACCTCGCTACGCAAAAGGAGTGAAGAGCATGATCAAAACCCATAAGCCTAAACTTTTTGTTTGTGGGCATTCGCATATCTGCAAAGTGGTTTTTGATCCCGAGTCCAATTGTCTTTATATGAATCCAGGGGCAATTGGTCAGCATGGTTTTCACATCATGCGCACCCTGCTGCTGTTTGATTTGGATCAGGGACAGATTAAAAATCTCCGTGTGGTGGAATTGGGAAAAAGAGGAAAATGAGGTCCAAGTCTGAAGACTATCCTTTATGTAGGCTAGTCATTTGACTCCCGTGGGAAATCTGTGGCCGGTTGGATTGAAAAGTTTTAACTAAAAAAGGCGATCAAAATGATCGCCTTTCAAAAGATGATTGGGAAAGATTACTTTCCAAAAGATTTTTTAAGCTCTTCGATGTCCACGTTTTTGATTACGGGCATAGCGCATAATTGCTTAATCTTAATCACACGTGTGGTCTGACTTTGTCTTTTTCTTTTCAATTTTCTCTTTAGCGTAGTAACTGCCATGGTCGTATGTTTTAAATGAGTTGTTTCGAAATGAATCGCAAAAGTAAGTAAACATTTCTTTTCTGCCTAAAATAAATCGGGAATAAATTGCAGGCAATTAGAGATTAAAAGGGTGCTTTACCATTTTTTAGATAAATTTGAAGCATAATCAGCAAAAAAAATATCCATGCAAAAGCCAAGTCTTCCTAAAGGAACCCGAGATTTTGGGCCAATCCAAATGGCGAGGAGAAACTATATTCTGGATCAAATCAGGTCAACGTTTCAACTTTTTGGGTACAATCAAATCGAAACTCCTGCGATGGAAAATCTCAGTACCCTGACCGGCAAGTACGGAGATGAAGGAGATCAATTACTTTTTAAGATTCTGAACAGTGGAGATTATCTGAAGAATGTGTCAGCCGAAGACTTGGAAAAAGGTGCTTCAGCTACGCTTACTAAAGTTTCTGAAAAAGGACTTCGATACGATCTTACTGTGCCGTTTGCAAGATTTGTGGTCATGAATCGAAATGACTTGACTTTTCCCTTCAAGCGATTTCAGATTCAGCCAGTTTGGAGAGCAGATCGACCTCAGAAAGGGCGCTATCGTGAATTTTATCAGTGCGATGCCGATGTGGTTGGTACAGACAGTTTAGTTTGTGAGGCAGAGATTATCTTGATGATCCGAGATGTTTTCGCAAAACTTAAATTGAATGATTACAGCATCAAACTGAATAATCGAAAAATTTTAACTGGAATATCTGAAGCAATTGGAGCGGCAGGGAAAGAAGGGCAGCTGTGTGTAGCAATAGATAAGCTGGACAAAATCGGTTGGGAGAAAGTGCAGGAGGAATTGATCGGGAGAGCATTTTCTGAGGATTCTTTGGAAAAGTTGGCTCCCTTGATCAATCTGACTGAAGGATTTGAGGGGAAAATTTCTTTTCTTAAATCCTTTTTAGCAGGCAGCAAAGTAGGGCTTCAGGGAGTAGGGGAGTTGGAAGAGCTTGCTGTGATCCTGAAAGGAATGGGTGAGAATTTAGATTTTGTAGACTTTGATGTCATGCTGGCTAGAGGATTATCCTATTATACAGGAGCGATTTTCGAAGTGAAAGTGAATAATGCTTCAATAGGATCGGTTAGCGGTGGAGGTCGATACGATAACCTGACAGGCGTATTTGGCCTTTCAGGAGTTTCTGGAGTAGGTATTTCTTTCGGGGTAGATCGCCTTTATGATGTATTGGAGGAGCTTGAGTTATTTCCTCAGGGAAGTGTCCAAACTTCAAAGATTCTTTTGACTCACTTCGATGAAAAGGGATTTAGCTATGCGCTTTCGCATTTGCAAAAGTTCAGAAAAGCTGGCATCAAAGCAGAGATCTATCCTGATTTAAGCAAAGTGAAAAAACAACTGGATTTTGCAACGAAGAAGGGGATTCACTTCGTTGGGATCTGTGGGGACAATGAAATAGCAGAGAACCTGATTTCAATTAAGAATCTGGAAACTGGCGATCAGGAAAGTTTGACAATTGATGCTGCAATTTTTAAGCTATCTTAATCCACCTTGTGAATCGCGCTGACCGGGATGACGATTCCACCCTTGAGCGAGATAAAGTCATTTCCTACAGCCCAAACGGTGGTCTCTACTTGGCAAAGTGAGCCATTGGCCGTTTCGAATGTAAGTTTAACTTTGGATTGGAGTAGATTGCCTAGCGTTTGAGCACGGTAAAGATCGGCGGTTCTTTTGCTTCGTTTATCAGCTGTCAACAGGACTTCTTTCTTGGAAAATTGAAGCGAAGAGATTTGCTCTTTGGAGATGATTTCTATAGTCTTCATACGTTGATTGTTTTGTATGTAAATACTTGCATTCGTCTGAAAATGTTACAAAAAATTACCTTATAGAATGTATAAGATATATTTGTCAGAATTAAATTTTGACATTTTATACTATGTAGTTATAAAATATTGAGACAGTTTAGTGATTATTAAAAAAAATTGAAGAAACTATGTTTGATTTGATGGGAATGATGGGCAAAGTGAAGGAAGCTCAAGCGAAAATAAAAGAAGCACAGTCTAAGCTTCACTTGATCACTGCCATAGGAGAGTCTGGAGCAGGATTAGTCAAAGTAACTGTAAATGGGGAGCGAAAAGTCTTGACTATTGATATAGATGAGAGTCTTTTATCACCCAAAGAGAAGGAAATGCTAAGTGATTTGATCGTAGCTGCCACTAACATAGCGATGCAATCGATCGATCTGAAAATCAAAACCGAAATGAAAGCTGCCACCGACGGAATGATGCCAAATATTCCGGGCATGGATCTGGGCAGCATGTTTGGATGAGTTCTGCTGCGATCGTCATATTGAATTACAATGGGCGAGAGATGCTCGAAACTTTCCTGCCCTCAGTGATAGCGAACAGCCATGTTGATATTTGGGTGATTGATAATAATAGTTCGGATGATTCTATTCCCTTTTTGGAAGAAAAATTCCCCCAAATTCAGATTTTAAAATCATCGCAAAATCTTGGTTTTGCCGGCGGCTATAACTGGGGACTGGATCAGCTTAGAAATGAATATGACTTCCACATCTTATTGAATTCGGATGTTGAAGTGACCAAAAATTGGGATACCGATTTGGTTCGGGCTTTAGAAGGTATGCCGGATTATGCTGCGATTCAGCCAAAGATTTTGTCCTGGAAATCCAAAAATAAGTTCGACTATGCGGGTGCCGGAGGAGGATTTGTGGATGGGTACGGTTATCCTTACTGTAGGGGGCGGATTATGGATCTGATCGAACAGGATTCAGGTCAGTATGATGATTCCATAGACGTAGATTGGGCATCAGGTGCTTGTTTCATTGTTCGGGCTGAGGTTTTTCATCAATTCGAGGGCTTTGACGCAAGTTTTTTTGCACATATGGAAGAAATCGATTTGTGCTGGCGAATGCGAAAATCGGGTTGGAAAATTGGCTACAAGGGAGACATTGCAGTTTACCACCTTGGCGGTGGCACGTTGCAGCGCTCGAGTCCTCAGAAGTTGTATTTGAATATTCGAAATAGTCTAAGCATGATTTATAAAAATGAATCAGATGCTAAGTTCAAAAAAATCTATTGGGTCAAATATTTATTGGAGCATCTTGCGATTCTGAGCTACCGAATCAAAGGTCAAAAGGAACTAGCCAAGGCAATTCGGAGGGGATATGAGGATTTTGATAGTACTAAGTCAAGCCTTCGTAAATTCCAATCGGCTACAAGTACGGAGAAAGAGATAAAAAGTAAAAGTCCTATTACTTTTCTTGTTTGGCAGTGGGCAGTTTTAAGAAAGAAAAAGTTCTCAGCTTTTTAATCAAAAAGAACTGGATTGTTTTTCTTTCTGAAATAGGTTCTGATCTTCATCATCATCGCCATTGATACATAAAGAATCACTGGAGAACCCATGGTGATAAAAGAAGCATAGATGAAGAATAGTCGGATACTGTCAATTGGGAAGTTTAATTTTTCTCCAAGTTTAGAACAAACACCAAAGGCGCGCTCTTCAAAGAATAATCTTAGCTTTTCCATAATTTCAGTTTGTTAAATCTCAATCTTTTGGCAAGATTGAAATAATTTAAAGAATAATGTCTATTCCATTGATTAAGAAACAGATAATAAATATTTTTTTACTTGTCTTGCTGACGGGCTGCGGTTCAAGAATAATGCCCAAAAGTAATTTTCTGGAAGATTCTAAAATCAGTCCTTCGAAACTTGAGTTTTTCAGGGACTCCATTCAGTTTGAGGTTTCAGGAATTATTCCGATTGAATCAGTCATGTCACCGAAAAATCCTCAAGTAAGCCTTCATTTTGTAAGTCGCGAAAATTCGATGGATTTGGGCAAGTTTCCTCTGACAAAGAATTTCGAGGCTTATCGTTACTCGAAATCTTTCAAAATAGCCTACGAACCCTGGATGGAATTTGCGACGATGGAACTTCACTTCAACCAGGGAGAAAAACAAACTACTCAGCCTCAAGAAAGGAAAGGCTTAACTAAAGGAGTGATAACTACCCCGCTTTTAGCCAAGATTGGGAAAGTTTATGCAGATGAGCCCATTCCCGATGTAGGGCTTTACATCCCTACCGGAGTAGCCACAATTGATCAGAGTCGGGCTCAAACTTTTGAGATTTTATTTCTAACCGGTTCAGCTGAGATTAATTTAACTAATTCGAATAATGAGCAACTGAAGAGACTTCAAACATTTATCACGGAAAACCCTTCAATAAAAAAAATCAGAATTACCGGTATCCAATCTCCAGAATCAGGAGAGGGCAAAAGTAGTGCGTTGGGGAATAGCCGAGCTAAAACTGTATATGAGTACTTGAAAAACTCTGGAATGATCCTTCGGGATAGTACTACTGAGGTAAAATCCAGGTGGAAAGATTGGTTTGACTTAAGGCTGCTTCTGCGGGATTATGATAAAATTTCCACCCAGCGTAAAGATCAATATTATGATGTCTTGCTTAGTGGTTCAGATTTCATCTCCCAATCAGACCAGTTGAAGCGAATCTCCGGATTTGATCAGGTTTCTAGAGACTTGTATCCAAGACTTCGGGTGGCAAAAATCGAAATTGAGGCTAAGCCAACCACAGGATTAAATCAAGAGGATGCTTTGGAGCTTAGAAGAGTCCTAGACGAAGGAAGGGGAGGTAAGAGCCTTGAGCTTTCCGAATGGGCTATCGCTGGTGAATATGCACCAAGGCTTCGGGATAAAGCTGAAATTTATAGCAAAATGACGGAGCTATTCAGGTCAGCACTTCCATACAATAATTTGGCGGTGGTTCGGATGAAAGAAGCACAGCAAACTTTGGACATCGATACTAAAGAGAAGCTTTGGGATGAGGCTACATGGTTACTAAACCAAGCGGCTCGTTTGGAAACCAGTCCTTATATTCTTCACAATCAAGGTCAAATACTTATTTTTCAGGGTAATTATTGGGAAGCCTATCAAAAGCTATCGGATGCCTCTGTTTTGACCAAGAATGAGGATTTCCTGAAAGCCAATGAGGGTTTGCGAGGCGCATTGGATATTATTCGTGGGGATTACCGACTAGCTACCTTACGGTTTGAAAGCTCTTATTCAGATGCTAAAGATTTATTTAACAAAGGCTTAGCCTCATTTTTGGCCAAAGACTATGCCAGCGCTAGTTTAGCATTTGAAGAGTCAGTGATCGCGCAGCGAGAATATGGCTATGGCTTTTATGGGCTGGCAATGATCGCGATGGCCACTGGTCAAAAGGAAATTGCGATGATTCAATTACAAAAGGCGGTTGCCGCTAGCGAAAATCTTTACCAAAAAGCACTTACGGATCCACTTTTTGAGGAAATCAGATCTGAACCTGAGTATTTCGAACTTTTAAAAAGAGGAGATGAGGTATTATTTCAATAGTAATATCTGCAATAAGGCTATTCGCCATATTAAATTCGTTTTTCTGATCTGAGTACCAAATAATGAATAGTTTTTTTGCTTGGCATTCCTCTACGAAATCTCAGGTGGTAAACTTGTGTAACTAGTTCTGAATTATCGGTTAATAGACTTTCGGGAAAACGTTTCGCCAAAATTAAATGTTAAAAAAAAGGATTGTGAAGGATTGTCTTTTTGTTAATTTTTATAATTCGTTAATTCTTATAATTTGTTAAATTAGAGTTGGATTAGTTCTCATAACTATTGATTCTAGATATTTTAAAGGGCTCTATATGAATTTTAGTGGGTGATGGTTAAACTAAGATTACGATATTTTA
>JAFMBQ010000140.1 GCA_017858365.1 Algoriphagus sp.
GCAGATAAAATGTATATCTCAAATATGATATGATATTAAGCGGACACCTCTATAATTCTAATTCATTCGCCTGAATTAAATGGAAAATTCCATTCAAAATAGGACTAACCTGGTTGCGTAAAAAATAATTTCAACCTATCTAATTCTTCCAGAAAAAAGTCATTCAAGACTTGCAGATCAACTTGTCGATACAGGAACTTCGTTTCGGGCAAATGTTACTGAGGCTCAAGCTGCTCAATCCAAACTAGATTTCATAAGTAAATTGGCTATTCAGAATAAAGAAGCGCGAGAAACTCAATACTGGCTAAAACTGATGGATAGAAAAGAATTGCTAGCTGATTTTGAATCCCTGGAATTTTAAAGAAAAAGATCGGTGAAATCATATTAATCCTTAATTCTAGTATAAAAATATCAAGAAAAAACCTTAAGCCTAACAAGTAACTCTCAACTCAAAACTCTTCATTTTTAATTATTCAATTTTAAATTCTATTGCTCGGCTCCCTAGTCACTTCCAAAACCCGAATTAAATTGCTGCTAAAGTTCTTTTCGCATGCTAATTCGGGCTATTTGCGTTCCTTGGCCAAGGATTTTGATGAATCTACCAACTCCGTAAGAGTAGAACTCAACCGCCTTACCGAAGCTGGATTACTGGTGTCCCAGGATGAAGGAAAAACCAAAGTATACCGAGCTAATGAGGGACATCCTTTTTTTAGCGAAATCCAGGTCATGGTTTCAAAGTTCTTAGGCTTAGATGAGCTCGTTGAAAAAATTGTCAAACGAATGGGAGCGGTGGAGCGCGCCTATATCGTAGGAGATTATGCCAAGGGCCTCGATTCAGGGACGGTAGAAATGATTTTGATCGGGAAGAATCTGGATGAAACCTATCTTGATTTTATCCTCGACAAGACTTACGAAAAAGTCAACCGCAAAGTGAAAGTGGAAATTCTGGAAGAGGACCCTGGGAATATCTCAGGAATCCTTGTTTTTGGACAATAAGACAAGTTCCTAATTGGCTGAAGCAAATCTTTTTAAACTTAGGATTTCAACTTTCTAAGCGGATAGTAAATAAAATTCCCCTTCAGTGGATCTTTCTAATTAATTTGAGAAAGAAAAACCCAACTATTAACCTTCTGATAGCCCCATGATAAAAAGCCTAGTTTCAATTTTGATCCCAAATTTCAATAAGGGAAAATATTTGGAAAAAACGCTTTCATCTATCCTTAATCAGGAGTATGAGCATTGGGAATGCATCATTGTGGATGATGGAAGTACAGATTCTTCCAAATCAATCTTAGATTCTTTCCAAGAAAAAGATGCCAGATTTAAAATTTTCGACCGGCCTAGTACGATTGAGAAAGGAGCAAACTTTTGTAGAAATTTCGCCTACAGTCTTGCCTCTGGAGAGTATATCCAATGGTTTGATAGTGATGACTTGATGTTTCCTTGGTTTATTAGGACCAAAGTGGATTTGCTAAAAGCGAACCAGAACACACCATTTGTCGTGGCAAAAGGAGATTTGAAATTTGAAAAAGAGTTCAAGGGGAGTCGGAAATTTGGACAAAACTTCTATTCCAAAGATATCATACCTGACTATCTGAAATTCAGGATTTTGTTTTTTACTGCCGGCCCCTTATTTAGAAAATATGTCTTTGAGGAAGTGGGACTTTTTAATGAAAACCTGTATCGGCACCAAGAATGGGAGTTATATCTCCGGGTTTTGCTCAGGTTCAGAAACTTTAAAATAATTGAGCGAGCTAGCTTTACCTATTTCGTGGTTTCAAAATCAATTACTTCTTCCCATCAAAATAGGCAGCTTGTCTTGAAAGGAGAATTGGTACTTTTTCTTCAGGTTTTAAGCAAAACAGCTAATCCTTTTTGGCAGTATATTCCACAAAAAGACCGTATTCGTATTGCATTTAGATGTTTTTTATTGGCAACTTATCATAAGCAATTTCATTTTTCCTTGAAATATTTCAAGAAGTTGATGGTAGAGCTTTCGTGGCCTACAAAGGCTCTACGTGGAATTTCGCTGGATACCCAACCAAAATTTATCGAAGAAATCAAACTATGATTATCTCCGATATACAAAGAATCAGAGATTGGTTTTTCAATTGGAGAGAAAAGGTTTTAGGCTTCCCAAAGCTGAAAAAAATGTTTTATCACGTCCACGGGTATGAGTTGAATTTAAAATCTCCCATGACACTTCCTGAGCGGATAATTTATAAAAAACTTAATGACCGGAACCCACTCATACCGATTACCTCGGACAAGTTAAAAGTCCGGGAGTATATCAAAAATGTTTTGGGGGATTCAGAGGCAAGTGAAATTTTAATTCCGATTTACTTTGTGAGTGATTCGGGGCTGGACATTCCACATCAGCAATGGGAATTTGAGTTTTTCATGAAGGCCAACCATTTCTCTGGAGGTAATTTGTTGGTGAAACCTGGAGAAGATCCAGCCTTAGTTAAGAAGACCTGCGTGAAATGGCTTGAGAATAGTTATGGACAGGCGATGCACGAATGGGCTTATCGGGATATTGCGGATTGTATGTGAGAAAGTCCTTCGAGATGAGACGGGCAAAATCCCAATAGACCTGAAGATTTATTGCTTTCATGCAAAAGTTCGGATGATTCTATTTGTAGCTGACCGATTCGGAACTCAAAAACGCCGCTTCACCGATGAGAATTTAAATCCGATTTACGGGGTGATGATGGATGGATCGCTTCAACTGGAGGAACTTCCTGAATTCCCCAACTTAGATCGGATGAAGCTACTCGCCGAAAAGCTGGCAGCGCCATTTGAATTTGTCAGAGTGGATTTTTATTCGATTGGAGATAAGATTTTTTTTGGTGAACTCACGCATTACCCGGGTTCTGGCCTAAGTCCAATTGATGAAATCGACTATAGTGTTGCCTTGGGGAATCTGTGGGACAAGGAAAATAGTGACATCACATTTTATGATATGTTGGATTTAGTAAGGATGAAAACCAGTTCAGTTAGAAATAAAACAGCATTAGCTTGAATACCAAACCGAATGTAAAAATCATCCAAGCCAGCTCAGGTTGGAAAATGGTTGACTTTAAAGAAATCTGGCGCTACAAAGATCTCTTGTATTTCCTTACACTTAGGGGAATCAAAGCAAGGTATGCCCAATCCATATTAGGCGTTTCTTGGGCGATTATTCAGCCGCTGTTTACTACCATAGTATTCACTTTAGTTTTTGGCAGATTGGCTAAAGTGGACTCCGACGGAATGCCCTATATGCTCTTCTCCTATTTGGCACTTTGGCCTTGGAATTATTTCTCAGGCACTTTGACCGAATCGGCTAATTCTCTGATCCAGAATGCTAATATGATCACCAAAGTCTATTTTCCTCGAATGGTCTTGCCGCTTTCGGCCATCCTTTCGAAGTTATTAGATTTTTTAATCGCATTTGTCGTAGTGATTGGTTTGCTGATTTATTTCGGAATTACACCGGGTTGGGGACTTTTGATTTTGCCGCTCCTTATTCTTCAATTGCTACTGACCTCTCTTGGTATAGGGATGTTTCTTTCAGCCCTAGCAGTGAAATACCGAGATGTCAAACATGCCTTGACCTTTATTGTCCAACTCTTATTGTATGCTGCACCAGTCGTCTACAGTACCAATGCCGTCCCCGAGAAATATATCCCCTTTTACATACTCAATCCCATGGTGGGAGTTATCGAAGGGTTTAGAGCTGCCTTTTTGAATCGACCTATTCCCTGGGAATGGATCTGGCCGGGAAGTATTCTAGCGGTGATTTTCTTTGTTTTTGGAATGATGTATTTCCGGAGAATGGAGCGAATCTTTGCGGATGTGGCATAAGGAATTGTCAGTTCTCAGTTGTGAGTTGTCGGTTCTTTTGAAAATTAGGAGATGTGCCCTTATTTTTTTTTAATGAAATCCTACAAAGATTTAGAGGTTTATCAAAAGGCTTTTACATTATTCATTGAAACTCATAAATTTTCAATGTTGCTTCCAAAATACGAATTGTACGAACTTGGGAGTCAATTGAGACGATCTTCTGACTCAGTTATTAGCAATATTGTGGAAGGATATGGACGAAAACAGTACAAGGCTGATTTTATTAAGTTTTTGATTTATTCTCATGCCAGTAATCTGGAGACCATGAATCATTTGGAAAAAATACAAGTGCTTTACCCAGATTTAAAAGACAAAGCAAATTCACTTGTAGTTGAATATGATGTCTTAGGCGCCCAAATTTTTAAATTTATTGAATACGTCAAAAAAGAATGGAAAACATAGCCTCAACAACCGCCAACCGATAATCGACAACCGACGACCGACAACCAACATCCAACAACTGAGAACAGACAACCGACAACCGAGAACCGCCCACCGACATAACCCACCACAGACAATTGATCACCATCGTATCTCCCGTATACCGTGCAGAAAATATCTTAGCTGAACTCATTGATCGGATTAAGTCCAACCTTTCAGGCATCACTGATTCCTTTGAGATTATTCTGGTCGATGATTATAGCCCGGACAATTCTTGGCTAGAAATTGAAAGATTGGCGATACTTCATCCTGAGATCAAAGCACTTAAACTCTCACGCAATTTCGGTCAGCATTATGCCATCACCGCAGGATTGGACGCCGCCAAAGGCGAATGGGTCATCGTCATGGATTGTGACTTACAGGATAGGCCAGAGGAGATTCCTGCACTTTTTGCCAAAGCCCAAGAGGGATTTGATGTAGTTCTGGCTAGAAGGGAAAATCGCCAAGATGGATTCTTCAAGCGTCTGTCTTCCAAAGTATTTTATAGAACTTTGGCTTGGCTTACCGGATCTCATCAAGATGAAAGCATTGCCAACTTTGGAATCTACCATCAAAAAGTCATTCAGGAAATCGTACAAATGCGAGAGAGCATTCGGTATTTCCCGACTATGGTCAAATGGGTTGGTTTTCGTCAGACTTCCATTCCTGTAATCCATGCTGAGAATGGCGATAGAGAGACTGCTTATGATTTCAAAAAGCTCTTCAATCTAGCATTGGATATCATGTTGGCTTATAGCGATAAGCCGATTCGTTTGACCATTAAACTTGGATTGATCGTGGCTTTTATCGGCTTTTTATATGCGATTTACACGCTGATTCGTTTCCTATCAGGAGCGATTATCGTAGCTGGTTATGCCAGTTTGATAATCTCACTCTGGATGCTCAGTGGATTTATACTCATTACCCTCGGTATGGTAGGACTGTATGTTGGCAAGACCTTCCAAGGGGTGAAAAAACGCCCGATTTATATTGTGGAAAAGAGGGTCGGCAGTGGGCAGTCCCTATAGTTATCCGGAGCAGTTTTCAAGTTACAGTTAACAGTTCGATTAGCAGTCAGTCTTTCAACCCACAACCGAAACCGATAACTGACAACTGATAACCGAGTAACTTACAGATTGCTTCGGATTAGAATGAATTTCTAAAAGTTCGTAAGGCTATTAAATCCTCGCAATGACGACAACCGACAACCGACAACCAATGATCACTCCACTTCCCTTTGACTCCGAACTTTTTGGCTATCCCGTCGGGAAATTGGATCTCGAGAATGATTGGGAGGAAGAAGAGTTTTTAAAGAATGTCACTGACTTTTCCTTGGTATATCTCTTTTCAAAAGAATTGCTTCCGGTCAAAGATCCGCGAATCAAGCTGGTAGACCAGAAGCTTATTTTTGAGAAAAGCCTTGAACAAGTAGAGGCCTTACCCAATAGGTTGACCTACCCCAAAAAAGAACTTACACCCGAACTTCAAGCACTGGCTTATCAAAGTGGAATTTTCTCCCGGTTCAAGACCGATGCACGGTTGAAAAGTCAAGAATTTGAAAAGCTCTATTCGCTTTGGATCAAAAAGGCCTTGGAACAGGATCTCGTATTGATTGATTCGGATCAGAATGGGTTTATAACAGTAGCTATAGACCAAAGCTTGGCGAAGATTGGGCTATTTGCAGTTTCGGATCGCGCAAGAGGCAAAGGAATTGGAAGTCAGTTGATACAGACTGCAGAATACCACTCATTAAAACTGGGTGCAAAAACACTTCAAATCGGAACTCAATCTGCCAATGAAGCTGCCTGCAATTTGTACCGAAAATTGGGTTACGAACTAGCTGATGCTACCCATATATACCATTTTGTGAGTAGCAAGTAGTAGGGTTAAATCCCCTATTGAAATCTATAACTAACTGGACAATAACCGACAACTGATAACCGAGTAACTTACAGATTGCTTCGGATTAGAATGAATTTCTAAAAGTTCGGAAGGCTACTAAATCCTCGCAATGACGACAACCGAAACCGACAACCGATAACCGACAACCGACCACTGACAACCTACATCCCTTTCAACAAACCCTACCTCACAGGTAATGAACTGAAATACATTCAGGAGGCGGTGACCTTGGGCAAAATCTCCGGCAATGGAGAATTTACACAGCGATGCCAAAACTTCTTTGAACAACGCTATGGATTTCATAAGTGTCTCTTGACCAGTTCCTGTACCGATGCTTTGGAGATGGCAGCGATTATCTTAGGCATCCAGCCCGGAGATGAAGTGATCCTGCCGAGCTATACTTTTGTATCCACCGCAAATGCCTTTGTGCTTCGGGGAGCCAAAATCGTCTTTATTGATAGCCAGCCTGATCATCCGAATATGGATGTGAGCCTCCTAGAGCAACTGATCACTCCGCGTACAAAAGTGATAGTTCCGGTTCATTATGGAGGTGTCCCCTGTGAGATGGATGAAATCATGGAGATCGCTAATCGACATGGGATTATGGTAGTGGAAGACGCTGCTCAGGGGATTGATAGCTTTTACAAGGGAAAACCTCTTGGGGGAATAGGACACTTAGGGACTTTTAGCTTTCATGAAACTAAAAATATCCAAGCCGGAGAAGGGGGGATGCTGATTATTAATGAGCCAAACTTGGTCCAGCGTGCTGAAATCATCTGGGAAAAAGGAACCAACCGAGCTTCTTTTTTTAGGGGAGAAATCGATAAATACAGTTGGGTAGATACAGGAAGTAGTTTTCTCCCTTCGGAAGTAACTGCCGCTTTTCTTTGGGCCCAGCTTGAAAATCTGGATATGATCCAAACCCGCAGAAAAGCGATTTGGAATGACTATTTACGAGTATTTGCCAATGATTCGGAAAACTGTACTGTTTTGAGTTCAGGCTACACTGAGATAATTAAAAATTTAAAATTTAAAATTGAAAATCCGGAACCATCTGATAACAGACAACCGATCCCTATAGCTATCGGGACTGACAACCGAGAACCGATCCCGATAGCTATCCAGACCGACAACCGAGAACTGACAACTGAAAACCGACAACTGACAACTTCCAACTTCCACCTCTTCTACCTTATTTTCCCAGATCTGGAGAGTCGCACGGAATATGCCAAAAACTTAAAGGGAAACGGGATTCTGGCCGTTTTTCACTACCAAAGCTTGCACCGCTCCGAATACGCTCGAACGCATTTTCCCGAGCAATACAGCCGTGATCTGCCTAACTCAGCTCGTTTTTCAGATTGTTTGCTTCGATTGCCGATGTTTTACGAGTTACCGGACTTAGCAGAAATTTTCAGCTTGTAGTATGGAGTATAAATCTAGTATCAAAATAAATAGGGTAAATTCCCGTATTTCCACAGCTTAAACGGTGAGTAACTGGACCACAGTTTAAACCACTTACACCTCATTCCGAACCAAGAACTCAAGATGTCAATAGTCAAAGATAAAATCAAAAGTGTAGTCTATCGAACAGTTTCCCCACTGTTGGATTATTTCCACGTATCCTTGGAGGCGAGAGTCAACAGTTCTGAGGTACATACATTTATCAAAAAATTACATCCAAAGGTTAGCCTCAAGCCGCTCATTCGGATTGGACCAGACAGAGACGGAGGGTATTTACTTCCGGATGATTTGGAGGGAGTGCGGGCTTGCTTTTCTCCTGGTGTCGATGTAGAGTCACGATTCGAATTGCAGGTGGCAGAGCGGGGTATAGACGTATTTTTGGCAGATTATTCCATCGAAAAGCCCAAGTATGATCACCCACGATTTCAGTTTACCAAGAAGTATATCGGAGCGATGGACCATGGCATTTATATGACTATGGATAGCTGGGTAGCAGCATCCCTACCTGAGGATAGTAGCTCGGATTTACTGCTTCAGATGGATATCGAAGGCTTTGAGTATGAGGGCATCTTCTCCATGAGTCAATCACTCCTAAACCGCTTTCGAATTATTGTGATCGAATTTCACTTCCTAGATCGCTTATTTGAAAAGCATTTTTCCAAAAAAATGAATCGGGTATTTGAGAAGCTGCTGATCAACCATTCGATTGTGCATATCCATCCAAATAATGATGCCAAGACCGTAATTATTGGAGGAATAGACCTTCCACCTTATCTGGAATTTACCTTTGTGAGAAATGATCGAGTCAATCCTAATGCCTTTGTAAGCCATGGGAAACATCCCTTAGATCAAGATAATGTGCTAAAAGAATCGGTGGAATTATCGAAAGTCTGGTATCGATAGGAATTGGAATAGGTGTACCCGCATGCATGCAGATTTTATAATTATAAATGGGTTTTTTGGTGAAAAATCCCCCTTGCCCCATTTTGGAAATAAGGAATTGCCAAATTTGAACTTCTAGCATTAATACAAAGTGCCTACCTGCAGTTAAGCGGATACACATAAATTGGAATCTTATTATTTCAATACAGCACCACCACTTAAATTTCTGCGCTAATTAGACCTTCATCACATTTCACACTAGATCTCAACGAATGACTACTAGACATCTACAGATTTTTCCTTGCGGTCGAAATGAGGCTGCAGGTTACAAGCAACCAGCAGCAAGCGACCCAAAAAAATGATCTTACTAGGAGCAGGAGGCCATGCCCTCGAAGTATATGATATCTTAAAGACTCAGGGAAAGCTGGAACAAGCCCTCGAAGTGTTTGATCAAGATCTGGCAAAGAAGTTCTTTCATCGAACTCATCCCATCTTTCATCAGCCTGAAAAGTTGGAAAGTGTCGAGTTTTGCTTGGGAATTGGTTCGGTAGTGACTAGAAAGTACCTGTACGAATTACTTACGCAACTTGGGAAAATGCATTTTGCCCTCAGGGGACTTAATTCCGTCATTAGTCCATCCGCTCAGCTCAATCAAGTGGATGTATTTCACCGGGTTTTTATCGGACCGGAAACTCAGCTAGGCATCGGTTGCATGGTTAATTCTGGCGCTCAGGTGCATCATGAAGTCAAAGTAGGAGCGTTCACCGTCATCAATCCCGGAGCTTTTTTGCTCGGGGCGGTACAAGTAGGCGATTCCTGCTCGATTGGATCCCATGCCACCATTCTCCCTGGAATCAGGATCGGAAATGGCGTGACCGTAGGAGCAGGAGCAGTGGTGACAAAGAATGTTCCTGATGGAGTCACCCTTGTAGGCGTTCCGGCTAGGGCTATTTGAAGAGTCAGAGAATTTAAAATGGAGTGCTTCCTTCAGTGCGATTTGCTCTTTACGTCATTGCGATCCGCTGCGGCGGAGAAGCAATCTCTCAGTATTGAAGTCCCATG
>JAFMBQ010000141.1 GCA_017858365.1 Algoriphagus sp.
TAATCAAATTCGCAAGCTTGACCGATGACGATGGGACCAGAACCAATTAGGAGAACGTGCTTGATGCTACTGTCTTTAGGCATTAGAGAGGGAGGTTGAAGAGAATTTTTTACTTGAGTCCAAATTGGGTCAAAATTATAAAAATAATCTAAAGGGGCACGGTAAAACCTGATTTAATCACTAAAAAAGCGCTAAAATAAAATGGCTCATTTTACAAGATGTAAAATGAGCCTTAGTTAATGGTCCTGAAAAAATTAGTGTTATCGGTAAGAAAACGCACCAAATCATCATCAAAGCTAAATCCAGATCCCCCTTTTATCACACTTTGACTATCCAATGTCAAATAGTCCATAGACAAATAAGCACTGCCACAGGTTCTATTAAAATCTATTCGATAGGCTGAACCCTTTGCACTTGCTGGATTTAGGCAAATGCCATGGATAGCTGCGTAGCGATCTTCATTGAAGCCTATCTATAAGATTGGGCAACAGCCTGATTAGAAAACCAAAAGGAGCCAATACTAACCCAAGCGCAAGTCTATTTTTCTCTGGAAGCTAATTCAAAAGAATTCATACACTTTTCTATTAAAATTAAACTCACTAAAACTAATAACTCATTTTATTTTCAACTTGTAATAAATTGGTGATAAGTCCTATCTGGAGCTTTACTTTTTCAACATTAACCAGCCCCGAGGATCGACGATTGGCACGCTTTTGCTATTGATCAAAAGTGGTTTTTCACCCAACATCACTGTTTTTATACCCCTTTCTGTTTTCAGTTCAACAGGCAACTGGAAATCAATTCCCTTCAATGAAACTTCGAAGCCTTTCTTTCCCTTTTTTGAAATTTTCACTTCAGGAATATCAGTCGTGTAGAGATATAGTTCGAAAAAACCTTCAAGTTCCTTTCCAGAATATGATTGAACAAAATCAATAAAATCACGGGTATTGACTTGGTTTTTATAGGTAAAATCTGCGTCACTAGCGAAAGCTTTCAACATCGGAAAGAAAACATCGTCCCCGAGTACCCAGCGCAAAGAATGTATCACAAAAGCTCCTTTGGTATAAATTTCTGAATGATAGGCTTCCTCCTCAGTACTGTTTATTGGACTTACTACCGGTTTGGAATGAGTGATTTGACTTAAGGTATTTTTGGCATTCTTAAAATACGCATCTTCCCCTCCGTGTTCCCAATAAAACATCCAATCTCCGAAAGCAGTAATCCCTTCATGAATCCAGAAATCTGCCCAATCCCCTACTGAAACATTATTGCCAAACCATTCATGGCCTAGCTCGTGGTGCAACAAATTATCATAATTGACCGAACCCATTTTGACAAATTGATAGTCATTGCCATACGCATTGATGGTCTGATGTTCCATACCGAGGTAAGGAGTTTCGACTATGGCGATTTTATCGTTTGGCCAGGGATATGCACCAAAGTATTTCTCATGAGTTTCGGTGGATACCTCGAGTACTTCAAGAATTTCCTGTGCTTTGGCTTTATTTTCTTGCAATACCCAAACATGCATTGGAACCTCCACACCAGAAACTGATTTGAAGTTCAACTGCTCTTCATGAAATATCCCCATGGTGAAATTGATCCCGTAGTTATTAATCGGATAATCTGTCGTCCAATAATACGTCAACTTTTCCTCTTCCCTCTTTATCTCATCCAGGCGCCCATTAGACGCAACGAAGTAGGGTTTGGGAACAGTAATTAACAGATCTACTCCTTCTGATGCTTCAGAAGAGGGATGATCTAATGCAGGCATAAAAATCTTTGCTCCTTCGCCCTGAGAGGAAAGGCCCATCCAATGATTCCCCAGCTGATCTATTTCCCAAGTAAATCCACCTTCCCAAGGAGGATTGGGAGCGATTGGAGTTTTTCCCTCATAGAAAATATCAACGGCATCACAAGTACAATCAATCACTCGAATATCTAAGAGATCATTTTCATGGGAAAATTCAACTTCAGTGCCATTCATCTGTACACTGCTCACCTGATATTCATCAATAAGATCCAATCGAAGTAAATCCAATTTTTCCATTGCAGTGAAAGTCACAGTACTTTTCCCTTTGATCGATTGGGTTTCGGGAAAAAGCTCCAATTCCAATCTGTAATGCTTCACTTCAAACTTTGCCTGAATAGGGTCGAGCGTACCACCCCAATCCCAATTTTGGGCAAATCCAACTGAAACTAGACTAATTAAAATAAGCGTTGTAAAGAGAATTTTCCGCATGGAGGTTGTTGTGATTTAAAGGAAACCAAGGATAAAAAAACCAATCTCTTGGGCCCAATGGATTACTGGTTGGCGATTCGGTTCTTCAACCTCCTCGGAAGATCATGAAGTTTTTTCATTTTCATAGAAAGTAGAATTGCAATCACTCCCAATAAAATGAAAATCAAAGCAGTAATCGTCACCAAGGTCATTCCCACAAAACCTGGATTCCAAATCAAAAGAAAAGAAAGTACCATTCCAGCCAAACTCAAGTACAGAATGGAATGATATTCCGAGCCCATTTCTTTAAGCTTAAAAGCAAAACTGATTCCTGAAATAGATCTGAACATCACTCCAAAACCAACATAAAGAGGCAGCGTAATCATTGAAAGTGTAGGATTAGAAATAAGCAAGAATCCGATCAAGGTACTGAGTATGCCGGAGCCAAAAAACCATCCCCAATGGTCCAGCTCTTTTCGATTGCTAAGTGCAAAAGCAATTTCTGTAATCCCTGCTGCGAGGAATGAAATACTGAAAAATGTAGCCAACAGGAGGTATGAAGCCATTGGAGTTCGGAAGACCCAAATTCCAAGAAGAACGAAAATTACTCCGATAACAGTCACCAGATACCAGTGATTAATCACTTTTTGAATCGCTTTTAATGGTTGTACCATAATGTTTAGGTTAGATCGTTGCTTTTAATTTAAAAAAAAACCTGAAGACTTGAAAACTGTATAAAACAAAAAAACCGCCTTAGGGCGGTTTTCGATTAATCTTCGGTATAGTTGAAGCTGTCAACTTGCTCCTTTACCCAGTCTTGATATTTCCAAGTTCTAAATTCGATCCAATCGTGTTTATACTTTGACTCTTCAATCTGGAACTTAAAACCTGTGATTGGTTTTGGCTTGCTCAGCACATTGACTAAGTCTTCGGCTAACGCTTTTTCCTTCACTTTTCGATCCACAAAATCCTGCATCATCTGATGCTCTTGAGCGGGCTCCATTTTAGTGAATTCAATATAATTGTCAGGATTTTCATCAATTGCATCCAGAATATCTTCCTCGTCTGGAGTAAGATCGTAGTTAAAGTAGTCTTCATCATCTGGCATCTGGTATATTTTCTTTTTATCTATCTGATAAAAGCAAATATTTCCTTTCATGGTTTGGTGAGCAAGTTGCTCAACCTCTTTTTCTGTAAGCGAAAGCATTCGTGATTTAAAAAGGTTACGGAAAAGTTAAATATGACCTGTTTATTCTGGGTTGTACAATTGATGAGGCAATATAAGAGGAATTACCCATTCCTAAGAAAAATTTTAGCAAGCAATTCCTGATCTAGCTCATGACCTCCCTCAAAAAAATATTTTTTGACCGGAATAGCCAGCTTTTTGATCAGTTCCTCTTGTTTTTCAATGCTTTCAGGTAGAAGTAATTCATCCTGATTTCCCAAAACCATAATAAACTCAGTAGAGGAAAAATTTGCTTCTAAATTTTCCAAATTTAAATCCTCAGCAAATCCTCCAGCCCATAAAACCAATTGTTTGACTTCACCAGACCAGTTGCTTGCCCAACGGGTAGCTGTTGCAGCACCTTGAGAGAATCCGAGGACATTGACAATGGGTTTAACCGGATATCCTGAAAGCAATTCTTTCATCAGGCGATCAAAGTATCGATGGTTATTTTGAATGGCAGTCTCACGCTCATGCCTTGTCATCCAGTTGGCTCCAACTCGCCCACTAAAACCCTCCAGATAGGTATAATTGGTTCCTTCCGGAGCCACAAATAGTCGAGAGGGAGAATCGAAAACTTGAAATTTTCGGATAAAAAATTCGGCCAATTGACCATAGCCATGTAAGACCAGCCAAATCTCTTTTTCCTCAAAAGTAGGCTCGTGGGAAATAGAATAGTTTGCTTCGTAGGCAAATTGAATTCGTTTTTTCAAGGCTAGCTCTTTAGATCATCCATTTTTAAAGGAAGTAAGTTTTTGACCCCCTGCGCTCGAAATACCTGTCCATCTTGCCGTAAAATCAGAATAGTCATGATCTTTCCAAAGCGCATTTCCACTTCATTGATTCCCTGAAGACACATTCCGCAGGGGCTTACTGATGCCCAAGATTCCTCTCCTTTACGCTTTGCGACGACACCAATAATACTTGGGAATTCGGTTGGGAAATTAGCTCCGGCATAGCCTAATACCAGGCGCTCAGCACAAACCCCTACTGGATAGCTTACATTTTCCTGATTACTGGATTGTAAGATTTCTCCGCTTTCAAGTGCGACGGCAGCGCCTACTTGAAAATTAGAATAAGGCGAATACGAATTTTCACTGACTGACTTAGCTTTTCCCAAAACTATCTGCTCTACTTTAGATAAAGCTTCAAATTCAACAAGCTCAATCTCAGCAGAAAGGGTGATTTTCTTAGACATAATTCAATTTTGATGTGTTTGAGCAAACGTCCAAAGTAGTAAAATGTTCCTTGATTTAGGCCTCAACAATTTTTTCCCTGATGATATATTAGTCATTTTAGTAGGAGAATTACAGCCTATGAAGACGATTTTAATCCTCGGAGGTGGAAAATCCGCCACTTACCTTATTGATTATTTGGCGGACTCCTGTCAGAGTGGAGCACGAAACTTGATCTTAGCAGATTTAGATCTGACCATGGCGCAAGAAAAACTAAAAGGAAAACCGAATACAAAAGCGGAAGCTTTGGATATTGAAAACTCCGCTTCAAGGGAGTCCTTAATTTCTTCTGCTGATGTAGTGGTTTCTATGCTGCCAGCATTTTTGCATCCGCTGGTAGCTGAGGATTGTGTAAAGTTCGGAAAGCATTTTTTCTCAGGCTCATACGAATCTGATCAGATGCGATCACTCAAAACTGAGATTGAGGCTAAGGGCTTATTTTTCTTAAATGAATGTGGTTTGGACCCTGGGCTAGACCACATGTCTGCAATGCAAATTATCGATCAGACTAAAGCAAAAGGAGAGGAAATCATCTCCTTCAAATCGTACTGCGGTGGACTACTGGCTCCCGAAAGTGAGGATAATCCTTGGAAATATAAATTCACTTGGAATCCCAGAAATGTAGTCTTGGCAGGCCAGGGTACTTCACGATACATTGAAAGGGGAGAATTAAAATTTGTCCCTTACCACCAATTATTCAAACGTTTAGAGACGATCAGTTTTGAAGGATTAGGTCAATTTGACGGATATCCGAATCGGGATTCGCTCAGCTACCGCAAAATATATGGGTTGGAAAATATTCCGACCATGCTTCGGGGAACGCTTCGAAGAGAGGATTTCTGCAAAGGGTGGGATGTTTTTGTTCAATTGGGAATGACAGACGATTCTTTCCAACTGGAATTGCCTAAAGGAACGACCCTACGTCAATTTATGAATGCGTTTTTACCCTATGACCAAGAACTTACGCTAGAAGAAAAACTAGGAAACGTAATTACTGACTTAGATTTTTCCATTTTTGAAAAGCTCCAATGGTTGGGCTTTTTTGAAAATAAACCATTACCCCGTACCTCAGGCTCTCCAGCTCAAATACTTCAAGCCATCTTAGAAAAGGAGTGGATATTAGCCCCGGATGATAAGGATATGATCGTGATGCAGCACCTATTTGAAATCAAAACTGCTCAAGGAATTCGAAAATTAACCTCAAGCCTAGTTTGTTATGGGGAAGATTCCACGTACACCGCGATGGCCAAAACGGTAGGCTTACCTTTAGCAATTGCGCTAGATCAATTTCTAAATGGGAAAATTACTGTTCGGGGACTACATGTCCCGGTTATTCAAGAAATTTACCAACCTATTTTAAACCAGTTAGCAGTAGATGGAATCAGGTTTGAAGAGCGAGAGCAGTAGACAGTATTGAGGGGGTTAAATTCCCTTCTGAGAAATTGATTTTAACTACTTTCCTCTAATCTCCATTCTCTTGCTTCTAGAATCTAAATACCAAAATCTAAATTCTTTGTACTTAGAACTTTTCCCTACTCATTCGGTCTCCAATCAAATGGAGGAGATAATCTTGCACCAGGAACTACTCTACAATCATCAGGGATAATTGCTCTATTCTGGACAAAGTCAAGCTGGCTATTTTTGATATAAACACGTTTCTGGCTTTCTCCCGCTGCTATAAAAAAGCCTAATACGACCTCCTCAGGATCATCTAAACTGATCATGTTTCCTCGGATACTTGCTGGAGACGGATCAAAAACGGATCCACTGATTTCTGACTGTTGTTTGACCAATCTCAAAAATCGAAATGCCTCCTGACTTACATTGAGTTGGCGCAAATCAATCCGATAGGTGTTTACAAACCGACGTCCGTTATCAGGAATAAACCCTGCGACTAACCTCGTGCTCAGACCATTGAAATTATCGTCCGAACTGATAAAGTAGGATTGATTCCCAACTGTTTCTGTTTGAAAACAAGTAGTGCAACAATCTTTTGGTGCTGGACTTCTTTCAGGCGAAGGTGTCGTGTAAAGGTCAGGTCTAGTTTCGAGGACATAGGTTGCTTCAGAATTTCTGAAATAATAGAAATTATTCTGGTCGGCAGGATCATCGATGTCCACAATCAATTGTACACCAGAAGCATCATTGACTTCACCCTCCACCGGGATGCGCTTGGATTGGTAGCTTATGCTCTTAATTTCTGGCGCAGGAGTAACGAGTTCAGGTAATGAAGTATAGACATTTCCGTCTACCAATTTTATCTGAAGCGTATACTTTCGTCCAATTACTGCAGCAAAATTGGAAGGCGTGTCATAAAAACCTCGATCTACTTGGTTTTCTCCTAAAAAAGTAATGTTTCCCAAATCATCTCGAACGATCACGGTAGCACCGGTCACAGGTCTGATCAAGCCTTGAAATATACTTCCATAAGTATCCCCCCGAGTCAATCGGACACGATGAACTTGAGCTATAGAAGTGATAATCCCGTCGATAGTCAAATACTGAGGGCCTTGCGCCACCTCTACTTCATAGGGATCTATGCAGGAAGTAAGGCAAAGAAGAAATAGGTAAAAATATTTTTCCAACGCAGTTAATTTTAAGGATTCCAATTTAAAGGAGGATTGATTTGAGCTCCTTCTACTAACCGGCAATCATCTGGGATGATTGCCACATTTTGTCTAAACTCAAGATCTGCACCATTGATATAGATTCGTCTTTTCCGCTCACTTCCGGCGATAAAATAGCCAAGCACGACCTCTTCAGGATCATCCAAGCTGATCATATTCCCCCTGATATTTGCAGGAGGAGGATCAAAAACCGAACCGCTGATCTCTGATTGCTGCTTGACTAATCTTAAAAAACGATACGCTTCTTGAGAAACACTCATTTGTCGAAGATCAACTCGGTAGGTCTGAATGAATCGAAGTCCATCATCTTCGATAAAACCTACCAGAAGTCTGGTATTCAAACCATTGAAATTATCGTCTTGGGCAATGAACAAGCTTTGATTTCCTACCAATTCAGTTCGGAAACAGGTGTTACAGCAGTCTTTCGGCTGCGGATCACGGCTAGGATTTGCATCCGATGGCCTTGGAGTAAACAATTCCGGTCGGGTTTTTAAGACATAAACGGAAGGATCATTTCTCCAGAAATAGAAATTATTTTGATCTGCAGGATCATCAATAGAGGCGATTAATTGCAATCCTGATCTAGAGTTGATTTCTCCTTCCACTGGAATTTTAATCACTTGATAAGTCAAGTCTTTAATCTCAGGCACCGATTCTACCCGCTCAGGAAAAGAGGTGTATACTTTTCCTTCTACGGTCTGGATTTGTAGCGTATACGATCTCCCAATCACTGTAGCAAAATTTGCAGGGGAATCGTATTGTCCCGGATCTCCATTATTTTGAGGAAAGAAAGTGACATTCCCTAAGTCATCACGTACAATCACTGTCGCTCCAGTAACTGGGCGAACAAGTCCTTGGAACACGCTTCCGTACGTATCACTTCGAGTCAATCGAATACGGTGGACCTGAGGTATAGAGGTGATTATCCCATCTATAGTTAATAATTGGGTCCCTTTATCCAGTTCGACTTGATAAGGATCGATGCAACTGACAAAGAAAAAAAATAGAAGAATAAAGCTTGAATTTTTCATCCTATCTAAAACTTAATCGAATAACTCAAACTTGGAAGAGGTACACCTAGAATCGCCAAACGCAGGGCTTGTGGCGGTGCACCAAACTCATCGACAAAGAACAGCGAGAATGGATTCTTGCGACCATAGACGTTCAAAATAGAAAAGGTCCAGTCACCATCGTAAAACTTACCATTTCCTTTAAGTTTGAAATTAACAGCAAGATCCAATCGGTGAAAATCAGGTAAACGCTGCTCATTTCTTCGGTCAAAATAGGCCAAGGAATTTCCTGAATAATCAAACTTCGCTTCCGGATAGGTTACCGGTCTTCCTGTGCTATATCCGAAGGTAGCCGAGATAGAGGTATTGGAGCTTACTTTGTAATTCCCAATTAAGGTCAAATCATGAGGCTTATCAAAATTTGACGCAAACCACTCACCATCATTAATATTCTCCTCCTCATAGGCAGTCAATACTCTTCTCAAACTTCTTGAATAGGTATAAGAAATCCAGCCTGTCAATCTCCCAAGGTTCTTTTTCACATAAACTTCAACCCCATAAGCTTGACCTTGCGCTGGTACCAATTCTGTTTCAATATGATTCTGAAGAATCAAATTCGCACCATCCTTATATTCGACCACATTTTGGATATCCTTATAATAAACTTCAACAGAGGTCTCGAAGATATTTCCTTTGAAATTTTGGTAATAACCCAAAGACACTTGATCTACGATCTGAGGCTTAAGAAACTCATCCGCAAGCTTCCAAATATCGGTTGGCGCAATGGTGGCCGCATTAGAAATCAAGTGGATAAACTGGTACATTTTGTTATACCCGACTTTTACTGAGCTGTTTTTAGAGAACGAATAACGCATGGATGCGCGTGGACCAAGCCCATCAAAGCTGGTGATCTTTTCTCCTTTAGCATATGTAGTCTCCCCTATCGCAGAACCATCAGAAATCGGCTGATTTTCGGCGTATTGACGTACCGTGCGAGCACCTAGGTATTGATAGGTATCATATCGGAGTCCATAGGTCATCCCGAATTTTTCTCCCAGTTCAAACTCGTGCTGGAAGTGAAACCCAGATTCCCGGCCGAATTCATCCTGAACTTTCTTTGGAAGAATATCCTGCTCTTGTCCACTAGGGATCAATTCACCAGGCTGCAATGTCAATTGCTTAGTATCTGCTCCTATTGTAATCCGATTTCCTTCCTTGAATAGGTAGCTGAAATATCCCTTGAATCCAAAGTCTTGGATCCCAGAATTCA
>JAFMBQ010000142.1 GCA_017858365.1 Algoriphagus sp.
TTTTTTTAGGGTTGTTGTAAGTGTTGAGATTCAAGATTCAAGATGTTAGAAACTAGATGCTAAGTAGTTAAAGTAGCCTTAAAACCAACGATCATTTTTTGAATTTCAGATATTTCAGTCTCTAATTGCTGGGACGTTTCATTTGAAATTAAACTCACTCTTTCAGCTATAATCATTTGCGTTTCCAGTTCAAAACTTTCACCTAAGCTTATTTCAAGTGAATTAGAGAATGACTTCGAAGAAGATTTTGCTGTTCCTTCCGCGATATTTGAAGCAATAGAAACTCCCGCTCGTCGCATTTGTGAAGTCATTCCAAATTTCTCTGAAGCTGGAAATTCTGCAGTTATCTGATAGATTTTAACAGCCAGATCTACTGACTTTTGCCAAACTTTCAAATTCTTAAAATTATGCATGACAATTAATTTTGTGTTAAATCTTGATTCTAGGTTCTAAAATCTAGTTTCTAAGCGGTTTGCCTTTGAACAAAATGCTGTGAATTCGTTCCAGCGTTTTCTTTTCCCCGGTCAAACTCAAAAATGCTTCACGTTCCAGATCCAATAAGTATTGCTCAGATACCAAAGTCGGTGAGGATAAATCTCCACCTGACATCACCCAAGCAAGTTTCTTTGCGATCAGTGCATCATGCGCTGAAATGTAAGCCCCATATCTCATCCCGGTAATTCCTGCCTCGAATAGTGCCAAAGAGGTTTTTCCCAAAACTTTGATATTGGTTTGCTGTACCGGCTGAATATACCCTGCTGCATAGAGTTCTAATACTTTCGCTTTAGCATCAGCTAGCTGTCGCTTTCTATTGATACTAATACCATCATCCTTTCTCAAATAACCTAATGCTTTGGCCTCAGCTGCGGATGTAGATACTTTGGCCGTTGCGATATTCATGAAGTACTCCTGAAGTTGATTGATTTCAACATCTCCATCAATTATCCTATTAGAGGATCTAAGGGTCATTTCCTTCGTCCCTCCACCAGCTGGTATCAATCCAACCCCAACTTCGACCAATCCCATATACAGTTCGGCATGGGCCTGAATATGATCAGAGTGAAGTGACAGCTCGCATCCTCCTCCCAAGGCCATGTTGTGAGGCGCTACGACCACTGGCACTGATGAGAATCTTGCTCGCAACATCGTATTCTGGAATTGAGCAATCATCATATTGATTTCATCATACTCCTGATCTCCAGCAAACATGTATAGCATCGCCAAATTGGCGCCTGCAGAGAAGTTTCCTCCTTCATTTCCGATCACTAATCCTTTGTAGGATTTTTCAGCCATGCTGATCGCTGTATTTATTCCTTCGATGACTTCTTGCCCCATCGAATTCATCTTTGAATGAAATTCCAATCCGATCACCTCATCACCCATGTCATAGACAGATGCTCCAGCATTGCCCCAGATTTTCTTTCCAGCTGCTTTCAAGGTATCAAGAATGATGAAATCCTCGATTCCAGGTATTTCTACAAATGACTTGCTTGGGATATCATAATAAAGCTTTTTGCCTCCATCAACTTTGTAAAATGACTCATGACCTGCATCCAGCATTTCATGAACCCATTTTGCCGCAGACTCTCCAGCAGCTTCCATTTTAGTCACAGTCTCACGAACACCTATGGCATCCCATGTTTCGAATGGACCCAATTCCCATCCAAATCCAGCACTTACTGCCTGATCAATTCGATAGAGTTCATCAGAGATCTCTGGGATTCGGTGCGAGCAATATTTAAATAAATCATAGAAAGAAGCTCTATAAAATTCACCTGCTCGGTCATCGAAGTCAACTAGGAACTTTATTCGTTTCTTCAGATTTTCAATTTCCTTGGAAGCTTCAAGTGCTTTAAACTTCGGCTTTTCGACCGGCTTGTACTCATAGGTATTAAAGTCAAGTTCTTTCAATTCTTTGGTTCCATCCTGATGACGGATCATTTTGAAATAGCCTTGACCAGTCTTATCCCCAAACCACTTATTGTTGTAAAGTACTTCTACAATCTTTGGAAGCTTAAACTTGTCTCGGGATTCATCATGGGGTAATGCTTTGTAGAGATTGTTGGCCACATTCACCGTGGTATCCAATCCGACCACATCCATCGTACGGAAAGTTGCTGACTTAGCTCTTCCGATTACTGGACCGGTTAATTTGTCAACTTCCGAAACGCCAAAACCCATTTTCTCAATAGCGTGCATTCCAGAAATAATCGCATAAACTCCGATTCGATTTGCAATAAATGCAGGAGTATCCTTACAAAGCACGGTCTCTTTACCAAGGAATTTATCCCCGTATTCCATTAAGAAGTCGATGATTGTGGGATCGGTCTTTGGTCCTGGGATGATTTCTAATAATCTCAAATAACGCGGAGGGTTGAAAAAGTGCGTTCCTGCGAAATTAACTTGAAAATCTTCGCTTCTCCCCTCACACATCAAATGCATCGGAATGCCTGAAGTATTTGAGGTAATTAGAGTACCTGGCTTTCGATATTTTTCTACTTTTTCGAAAAGCTGCTGCTTGATATCCAAGCGTTCTACGACCACTTCCATTACCCAATCGTAATCTTTGATTTTGGGAAGATCATCATCAAAATTTCCAGTAGTAATTCTAGCTGCGAAAGCCTTATCATAAATCGCTGATGGATTTGTTTTCAAGGTGGTTTGCAGCGCGGTCTCCACAATCCTGTTTCGCACCAATGGACTTTCTTTTGTCAGTCCTTTCTTTTGCTCTTGCTCGGTCAGCTCAAATGGAACGATATCCAGCAAAAGTACCTGCACGCCGATATTGGCAAAATGACAGGCTATTCTGGATCCCATTACTCCTGAACCTAAAATGGCTACTTTTTTAATGGTTCTTTTCATTTTTTTGGGTTTTGATAGTCTATGGCTGGTTGCCTTTTATTTAAAATTCAATTATTGCTTTTTGGAGGCCAATCCCTTTCTCAGATTGAACCTGATCGATTACGCATTGGATCTTTTCAAATACGGAAAAGAATACCTTCAACTCTTCTTGTGTTACTACGGTTCTGACTTGCTCGTTAAACTCACGGATCGTCGTTACCGAGATTTCCTTTCTTCGCTTTCCTTCCTCGGTGAGATAAATTCGAACTGATCGCTTATCCACTAGGTCTGGCTTTTTAAAAATCAATCCCTTTTCTTCCATGGTCTTCAGCATTCGTGTGAGACTTCTGGTTTCTAAGCCTATTTGAGGAGCAATTTTAGTCGCAGGGGTACCATCTTTCGAGTTAATGTTGATTAGCACAAAGCCTATGGCTGTCGTAAAACCTTCAAGCGCTGCTTGTTGGTTGTACATTCGTGAGATGGCGTGCCATGAACTCTTAATATGATAATCGACTGTTTCTTCCCGCTTCATTACGTGATAATCCTCAGATTTTTAGGATACTAATTTAAAAAAAATATTGTATGCATGCATACTAATTTAAAAAAAGTTATGCATGCATCACAAATTAAAAACCGAATAAACCCTAAAAACAAAATACTCTCCTTCCAAAGTCAATGGATAAGAGAGTATTCAGAATAAATTGAAGATATATCGAGAAAATCAGAATAAACTACTTCATTTGATCATAATCAAAAAAAATTACTCGTTAATTTATCTTTCAATCTGCTTTCTTAAGCCTTATAGATTCCTTCGATTTCTGACTCGTATTTTTGATGAATCACTTTTCGTTTCAGTTTCATTGTTGGAGTCAACTCACCGGTTTCAATACTCCATGAATTTCCAAGTAGCTTGTATCGTTTAACTTGCTCCCATTTTGCAAAAAACTTATTGGCTGTTTCAATTTCCCGATCGTATTTCTCCATGATTTCTTGTTTAGAAATCATCTCAAGGTCGCTAGTATAAGGAATCCCTTTGTGCTTGCAATATTCCTTGAGTGCTTCAAAGTTAGGTACGATCAGAGCGGCTGGATAATTTTTATTTTCTCCAACGACCACGAGTTGATCTATTAAGCTTGACTCTTTAAATTTATTTTCCATGACCTGTGGAGCTACATACTTACCACCTGAAGTTTTAAACATTTCTTTCTTTCTATCAGTAATCCTCAAGTAGGTTCCATCAAGTTCTCCAATGTCACCAGTATGAAACCATCCATCTTTCAAAGCTTCAGCAGTTTGCTCAGGCTCTCTATAATAGCCTTGCATCACATTTGGTCCTTTCACTAAGATCTCCCCATCAGAAGCGATTTTTACTTGGACATCCTCAATTAATTTACCAACCCAACCAATTCTTATTTCTTCAAAATTACAAATCGAGGCAGAAATGACTGGAGACGTTTCTGTCAATCCATAGCCCTCGCAGACTTTTATTCCTGCAGCCCAAAAAACTCGAGAGAGTCGTGGCTGCAATGCTGACGCTCCAGAATTAATTTGTAATACTTCACCTCCGAGCGCTTCTCTCCATTTACTGAAAATGATCTTGTTAGCGAGTTTCAATTGAAAATCATACCAAGCTCCCATTGAATTAGCAGGATCGTATTTTAATCCAAGATCCAAGGCCCAGAAAAATAAAGTCTTTTTCACTCCGGTTAATTCATAGCCTTTTGCTACAATCTTATCATATATTTTTTCCAATAATCTTGGTACTGTATTAAATAGGTGCGGTTTTACTTCCTTGAGGTTATCACCTATTGCTTCCATGCTTTCGGCATAGTAAACTGAAAAGCCCATAAATAAGAAGGCGAAGGAAGCAGATCGCTCATAAATATGGCAAAGTGGTAGAAAACTCAATACTCGAGAAACGCCTTTATCTGGAGTGAAAATTTTACCCACCTGAAGCACATTTGAAAGCACGTTATGATGTGTAAGCATTACTCCCTTAGGTCTTCCTGTTGTTCCACTGGTATAGATTATCGTAAATAAGTCTTCTGGTTTAATGGAGGTTTTAGACTTTTCCAGAACCATTAAATCTAAGTTGTCACCTTTCGCCAAAAAGTCATTGAATCTAACAACACCTTCTATATCCTCAAAAGTAATGATAGATCGATCACCTGATACAACTTTTGCCTTGTCGTAAATGGTTTGATCTCCTACAAAAATCATTTTTACTGAGGCGTGATCAAATATGTATTCATAATCAGAAGAAGTGATTGTAGGATACATAGGAACTGAGATTGCGCCTATTTGCTGTAACGCCAGGTCAACGAAATTCCACTCAGGACAATTATTGGAAATAATGGCAACTTTGTCTCCAGGTTGAATTTCAGAATTTAAAAAGGCTAAACTTAGCTGATCGACAATATCCTTAACTTTTCTTGAAGAAAAAGTAGTCCAAGATCCATTCTCTTTTTTAGCTAGAGCAATTTCTTTGTCAAAATTGGCTATTTGATAAGGTATGAGATCAAATAATCGGGTTAATTCCATTTACAAGGTATTTTGGGTTGATACTTAATATTACCAAAATCAAGTTTGTAAAACAATGGTTATCCACAGCTTCTCTTTTATAATAATTGAAATAAGTAATATTTAAAAAAATCCTATTAATGTTATTAAGTCTGTGGATTTGTTGAAAACTTGTATTGTTTAACTTTTCAACGTGATGGTCTTACCTAATAAGTACTCGCTAACAGGTTATCCTTATCTTATCCACTTCTAATTGCTTGAGGATCTGGGAGAAAGTTGAATTGGGCGATTTTGGTGGATTAAAGCAGTAAAAATGATTGTTAAAAACTATGCTGTGGATTAGCTTGATATAGCTGGTGGATAAGTGATCGCTTATCCCCATAATTTAATCAACCTGATAAATTCACCGATGTGAATGTTCGTAACTGCTCTTTTCTTGATTTTATTCCGTTGTTTATCCACAGTGTTTTATACCCTTATCCACTCAATTTTCAGCAGGTTTTAAACCAGTTTGAGGTGTTGAATTGATCTGTTGAGAAGGCACTGTCCAACCTGCTCTAATGGTAATATTCCTACTTTTATCTTCGTCTTCGAAATAAAACACCTGTTCTGCTGATCTCTTTAGAGCAAAGTTTCCTGGATCCCATCGTCGATTCTTGTTTCGGTCCGCAATTACTCGGATTTGATATTCTCCAGCTTCGACAAGTGTGAAAGAAAATGCATTACCCGTTTCAATGTATTGATCCCTCTTTACCTCATTTTTACTTATTAATTGTACGATGTAGGGTCCTGAATTTCCGACTATTGTACCAGAGATCTCGTCAGCTAGAGTTTCTCGTTTTAGTTTTTTATAATTTGCTTTTAGAGGTTCTTTATTGAATACATTTTCAATATCCTGAAAAGTCGAATCTCTTGCATTTAGTGTGAATATCTCTTGAGGAATGGAATCTGTTATGGATAAATTTATTAATAGTCTATCCTTCCTAGAAGAGTCTTCAAAGAACATCATGTCACGTCTAATAGGGATTATTGACGCAGTGTCAAAAGAGATGTAGAGTGAATCGGTATTTATATTTAGAACTGGCTTATTGAATGTGAGTTCTATTTGTAGATTTTGATAAAAGCTCTTGCCAGAATTTGCTTGTATAGTAAGCTCTTCTTTCTTACGGTCTGAGGATTCGAATTTTGTCCATACCATTGAATCAAGACTATTTCCAACAGAATCGGCCAGCATAATCTTGGTAGCAATACTATCAGCTTCTGGGCTTATGGAATAAAGCCTAACGCGTTTATCTGCTTGAGTGTAAAAAATGGATTTGCCTATGTTTTCAGATTTTAGGCCTACTTCTACTGGATTTTTGTTGAGTACTAGGTCATATGCTGCCCCAAAAGTAGATGACCTTAATAATCGAATAGGAGTTTGATCGCCTTTGGCCAGGTTGAAAATAACTTTTGATATGTTTTCGCTAATGTTTAGTGTGTCGGAAATGAAGTCGAATAATTCAGATTTATATTCGGCCTTAAGCGTATTGTTTTCATCCTTCCAGGAATAGGCTCTGTATTTTCCTTCTTTAATATTGCTTATTGTAAAATTCCCGACGCTATCTGCTTGGGATATATAATAAGGAGCCGCAGTAAATAAGTCTGTGGTATCATTGGCTTCGTACAAGCCAACGATAATATTATCGAATGGTGCGCGAGAATCGGGGAAGTAGGTATTTACACTCCCTGATAGTTCGAGGCTATCAATACTTGGTCCTGTGGAAAAGACTAATTTTAAGTTTTCTGCTGGATTGCTCTCGGATAGATCTTGGATAGATTTCTGAAAGTTGAAAACATAAGTTGTACTATCCTCCAATTCTTGGTTCAATTCAATGATTACCATATTCTTCAATGCGGTAATGATTAGCTCATCTTTTTTTACCCTTGGTGTGATAATAATATTTTTGGTAGCATTATCCAGTTTAATGTATTCATCAAATTCGATTCTTATATCGGTAGGCTTAGCATTTAAGCTTTTATTTTCAGGATAAATACTGATAACCTTCGGGGGGTCAAGATCCCTTGGACCACCCATTGGAGTGCTTTGCTTAGCGCATGCCGATAGGAGAAATAAAAAGAATATAATCAGGTTTCTCACTTTACTTCTTTTTGAATATGTAGATGTTGCTTGAGTAGTTACCAGCTTTGCCTTTAGCTGATTTATTGGATTTAAATCCTGACGAGGTCGCATTCCAATAATTAAGTAATTTGGATGCCGAAGGGTTTTTATTAGATTCTGATAGCAGGGATACGTAGTAGCTATCAAAAGGCATTTTTTTCAAATCTACCAACTTCAAGTCAAAGACTTCCTGGAAGGATTTCATTGCATCTGAATTAAAGTGATACAGGTGTCTTGGTACATCCCACCCTGCCCATGAATCTCCATATTTTTTAGCATCATAGCTTTCTGGATTAGGTATTGCGATTAATAAGTAACCAGTTGGTTTTAAGGATTTTAACAACGATTTAACTGTTTTTCTTAGCTTGTGTACATGTTCCAGAACATGAAAAAGAGTAATCACATCAAAGCTTCGATTCGAATCCAAATCATCTAGCTCCGAGAAGATCTTTTTAAAGATTTTTTGTGAAGCTAATTTGCTCGCTTTTTCATTAGGTTCAAAGCCAGACACATTCCAGCCTTCAATTTTGGCTTGATTAAGAAATTCACCTGTTCCGCATCCATAGTCAAGAAGTTTCCCTTTTTCTTGTACCAAAGAGTTTATTAAAGCTACTTTTCGTTTAATTGCTATTTTTCTAATGCTTTGATAAATCAGTTGAGTAAGATTTTTTGCAGAATCATCATGTGAATAATATTCTGGAAAATCGTAGTATCTACCTATGTGATCAGACTTCGGCCGTGGATTGGTGAATTGAACTTCGCAGTTGGTGCACTTGCACACAATAAATAGCTCCTTACTTACAGCATGATCTTTTACTTCTGACGCATTGAGAAAAAGCCCACTTTTACAAAGTGGACATTTAGAAAGTCTTTCGATGGTCTTATCGTCCAAGGTATACAGTAATTATGGACAAGTCTGCCGGTGAAACACCACTGATTCGTGATGCCTGTCCTAAAGTTTCTGGTCTTATTTTACTTAGCTTTTGCTTTCCTTCAGCAGAAAGTGCGGTGATGGCTTTATAATCAAATTGGATTGGAATCTTATAATTTTCCATGCTGCTGATTTTTTCAACCATTTGCTGCTCCTTTTCAATATAGCTATCGTATTTGATTTGAATCTCCGCTTGCTCTAAAACATCTTTGGCATATCTTTTAAAGTAATTCGCATTTTCTGGATCGATCTGAATTAATTCTTGAATTCCGATTTGTGGCCTTTTCAGAAGTTTTTCTAAAGAGACTTTTTCTTTTATGGTTGCAGAGTCTATTGCATCTAAACCCGAATTAACTTGAATTGGATCTGCCTTCTTCTGTTTAAGATCATTGATCAGTTTAGCCGTTTCTTCTCTCTTACTATTAACCTTCTGGAGCCGTGTATCATCGGCCAGTCCAATTTTATTTCCCATTGGAGTAAGTCGGAGGTCTGCGTTATCTTGTCTAAGTAGTAGTCGGAACTCTGCTCTTGAAGTAAACATTCTATAAGGTTCATCTGTACCCTTGTTGATCAAGTCATCAATTAGTACTCCGATATAAGCATCGGATCTTTTTAATAGAAATGGATCCTTTTCTTGGGTTTTCAATGAAGCATTAATTCCAGCAATCAATCCCTGTGAAGCTGCTTCCTCATAACCGGTTGTACCATTGATTTGACCTGCGAAATATAGGTTTTCTATTAATTGTGTTTCTAATGTCAGCCTCAACTGTGTAGGAGGAAAATAATCATACTCAATAGCATATCCAGGCCTAAACATTTTTGCGTTTTCAAAGCCTGCTATTTTTCGCATAGCTTTATATTGAATATCCTCTGGTAGTGATGTGGAGAAGCCATTGATATACATCTCAACCGTGCTCCATCCTTCAGGTTCTACAAAGATCTGATGACGATCACGCTCAGCAAATCGATTAATCTTGTCCTCTATGGAAGGACAGTACCGAGGACCAAGACCTTGAATTCTCCCATTAAACATTGGTGATCGGTCAAAACCTTCCTCTAAAGTTGAGTGAACATCCTTATTCGTATAAGTTATCCAACAAGTTCGCTGTTTAGT
>JAFMBQ010000143.1 GCA_017858365.1 Algoriphagus sp.
GCTTCAATTTCTAAATCAAATTATGATCAAATCTATGACCGGCTACGGAAATGCCGGATTTGAAAATGACCAACTGATAATTCAGGTTGAAGTCAGATCTCTCAATTCAAAATTTTTAGACCTTTCGATACGAAGTCCAAGACAATTTTCGGACAAAGAACTTGAAATACGAACCTTGGCCCAATCTATATTAGATAGAGGGAAGGTGAGTATCTCCGTCGATTTTTCTACCAAAGGCGCAAGCGATATCCCAGTTTCCATCAATGATTCGCTATTCAAGCTTTTTTACAAGAGGTATAAAGAACTAGCAAATTCGGTGGATGATTCGAGTGAAGATATTTTCAAGCTTGCGCTTCAATCTCCCAATGTGATTTCACAAATTTCTTCAGAAGACAAAGAAAATGAAGAAGATTGGCTTGCAGTAAAAAATGTAATAACCGAAGCGCTGAAAAAATGTGATTCCTTTAGACAAGATGAGGGAAATTCACTTTTTGAAAAATTGGTTGGCAATATCTCTACGATTACCTCAGGATTAGATCATATAAAATCACAAGAAGGAAAGAGAAAGGATAGGATTAAGGATAAAATCCGAAATCATTTCAACGAATGGCTGGACGAAACCTCATTTGATGCCAATCGATTCGAACAAGAGTTGATTTATTATTTCGAGAAATTGGACATCACTGAAGAACTTGTTAGGCTTGACACGCACTTGAAGTATTTTTCAAAATCTCTCAATGAGGAAACCATGCAAGGCAAAAAATTAGGTTTTATCAGCCAAGAGATTGGTCGAGAGATCAATACTATCGGTTCCAAAGCTAACGATGCTGAAATGCAAAAGCATGTGATTTTGATGAAAGACGAACTGGAGAAAATAAAGGAGCAGGCACTGAATGTGCTTTAATTAGTCAGGTTTTATCTTACGAATTACTTTTCCAGCAGGAACTGCTAGATAGTCTCCATTCTTCACCGCAATTTTCCCATTAATGATCACAAATTCGATCCCTACAGGGTATCGATGTGGGTCAGTAAATGTGGATTGATCCGAGATCTGGTCAGCATCGAAGATCGTAATATCAGCGACAGCTCCTTCCTTTATAATTCCTCGATCAGTTAATCCCAATCGCTTAGCGGACAGTCCTGTCATTTTATGGATAGCTTCGCTAAGCGGTAGTAATTTTTTGTCTCTGACATAATATCCGAGCACTCTCGGGAAAGTGCCATAAGCCCTTGGATGTGGATGTCCATCTCCGGGTTGTGAAAGTCTCCCATCAGAGCCGATCATGGTCATGGGATGCTTCATGATTCGCTCCACATCAGCCTCATCCATGGCATGGTAGATTGTGCCTGTTCCTCCATTGAGTTGGGCTTGGATTACTAAGTCAGCTCCATTTTCTATAGTTGGCTCTTTGCCTTCTCTGAGAACCCAATCATTGAGTGTTTTTCCTTCTAGGCTTGAATCCCATTCTACTCTAGAAAATTGAATTCTATTGAGATCCTTTCCTCCACGGTCATTTAGAATATTGAAAATTATTCCTTTTTTAATACTGTCTCTCAGTGCTGGGTTTTCTACCCGAGTCGCAAATTCGCCATTTTCTAGAGCCCAGCTGGGAATCAAAACGCTTATCCCAGTATGACTTGCAGTGTATGGATATTGATCCATCATAATATCCAATCCAATTGCTCTAGCAGAATCTACCATTGCTAAGGTCTTGAAACTTGCCCCCCACATTTTCACTCCGATTGCTTTATGATGCGTGAGGACTACGGGAATCTGTGCTTCTCTCGAAATCGAAATCGCCTCCTGAACAGCTTCTATAAGGCCCAAACCTTCTTCTCGTAGATGTGATGTATAAATGCCACCACTTTGGGCGGCGATAGTTGATAGCGCAATTACTTCATCAATTTTGGCAAAAGTTCCCGGTAGATATTTTAGTCCAGTTGAAATCCCAAATGCCCCCTCATCCATACCTTGCTTTATATAACTCTTCATCAATTCTAATTCTTCAAGGTTGGGTTTCCTATCCTCGAGCCCCATCACTTCTTTCCGAATGGTATTATGGCCAATTAAATAAGCGACATTTACTCCTAAACCACTCTTGTCAAGTGAATCTAAATAGCTTCCGAATGGCCAAGGGCTACCTCCATCAGGACCGCCTAAAGCTAGTGTGACACCCTGTCGGACCATACTTTCGGCTAATAGCATCTCCATGATTGGTTCTAAATGCGCATGCATGTCGATAAATCCTGGGGAAACCACAAGTCCTTGAGCATCGATCGTTTCTATGGCGGTTGAATTCGATAAATCGCCAATTGAAATAATCCGATCAGCTTTGATTCCTAAATCTCCTTGAAAAGGTTCAGAACCTGTTCCATCATAAATTGTCCCATTACTAATAATAATGTCAAATTCAGGATCTTTAGACGTGCATTGTACCAAAATCGAACAAATGAGCAGCAGGAAAAAGGCAGAGTTCGTCATAGGGGGGGTAGTATAGATATATGAACAATTTAGCATAAAAAAAAGGAAGCATTTACGGAGTCGTAGTTGCTTCCTTTGGATTATTGAACTTTGATTTAGTCCAGTCGAAATCGAATTGGCATGGTCATTCGCGACCTCACTGGTCTGTCTCTACTAATACCAGGATTCCAACTTGGTGAGTTTAGGATTACATTTTTAGCAATTTCATCACATCCTCCCCCTATTCCTCGGAGGACCTCCACATCTTGTATGGAGCCATTGGTGTTGACTACAAATCGAATGATTACCGTTCCCTCAATTCCAATCCTTCTGGCCTGGCTTGGATAGGTGAGATTCTTTTTAAGGTACGCATACCAAGCGTCCATACCGCCTTTGAAGGATGCTTGTTTTTCGACGAAATCCTTAATTTCGGCGGGATCATCTATAATTGGCGGCTCAGTCAATTCGATTACAGGGAGAGGTGTACTTAGATCTAAATCTACGTTAATGGTCAGATCGATCTTATCGAGTGGTTCCTCATCAGGCTTAATGATGAATTCTGGTACTGGCTCAGGTGGTGGTGGAGGAACTTGGATGGTGTTGGGGATTTCTGGCATATCCCAAATTTCTGCGGAAGAGCTAATATTTTTCAATTGAAAATCTTCATAGGCTTTCCATTCAAACGCCAGAAGCACTAGGGAAATACTTACTACCAAACCAAGGTTGGTTAAGGTAGCAGACCATCTTTTGAGGTCGGATCTTGGATTTTTCTTCAATTCCATGAGTATTTGATTTAGATTGTTTGAAATAACTCATAGAAATTAACCACTTGACTTTTAGTATACAAATACGCTAAGAAATTTTAACTAAATTAAAAGGCGTTAAAATTAAGGCATAAAAAAACCCCGAAATTATCGGGGTTAATATTTTAGCTTAGTTTGAATCGAATAGGTAATCTCATTCGAGTACGAACTGGTCTACCTCGTTGTTTACCAGGTTCCCACTTCGGAGCTTCGCTTACAACTTTAACTGCTTCTTCGTCGCATCCACCTCCGATACCTCTAAGAACTTCCACATCTTGTATAGAACCATCTGTATTCACTACGAATACCACGATTACTGTTCCCTCGATACCCATTCTTCGGGCTTGAGTTGGATATTTCAAGTTTTTAGATAGGTAAGCATTCCATCCGGACATTCCTCCAGGAGGGTTAGGCTGAGTTTCTACTACGTCAAAGATTTGATCAGCTTTCTCCACTACCGGAGCTTCTTTGATGACAATTTCTTTAATTACTGTAGTCTCTTTAACGTCAACGTCAAAGTTTACTTCAATTTTATCTTCAATTTCTACTTCATCAGGAATCTCCTCGATGATTGGTTGTTCCACTGGTGGTGGTGGTGGCTGCTCAGTGATAGGAATATCTAGCAATTCTTCGAAATTATCAGTCACTTGTCCTAGGTCCTTAAGGGAACCATCATCGTATGACTTCCACTCGAAGGCAGCAAGAGTAGCAGCTACAGCAACAGCTAAACCCAAATTCAGGAACATTCCTGATTTTCTGGTTAGATCAGCGCTGGGAGTCTTTTTTGCTTCCATGATGGATTTGGTTTATACTGGTTGAAATTTTTCTAGTTCAGATTAACAATTGTAATAATTTTAACGGATTAATCCAAGTGGATTAGGGTGGTTGGAATCTTAAAATATCCTAATAAACCTAAAATTCCACCTATTTCATTGACAATCATGTCCATAAAATCGAATGTCCGAAAGGGGATAAATTGCTGAGCGTACTCTAATCCAATCCCCGCAGCTAGGCCGAAGAGAATGAAATTCAAAATCAATCTGTTTTTTCCTTTAGGTAGCTCAGATCTCTTGATTCCGACCCCACACCAAAGAAAGCTTAACCCTGCGAAACAAATAAGGTGAATAAACTTGTCTTGTAAATCAAAGTAGTTTACATCCGGGAATTTGTTGCCTGGAGTAAGCATTGCTACACAAATAATTATTAGCCAACTCAGGGCCAATATTAATCTTGGCATCCTACCTTAATTTCCTACTAGCTCTCCGTACTCTTCAGCTGTAAGCAAATCGTCAGGTAAATCACCAGAGATTCTTATTTTGATCATCCAACCTTCCCCGTAAGGAGATTCATTTACTAATTCTGGATTTGCTTCTAATTCTGAATTCAACTCAAGAATTTCACCACTCAAGGGCATGAAAAGGTCAGATACCGTTTTCACGGCCTCAACTGTTCCAAATACCTCACCAGTCTCTATAGATTCACCAATGGTCTCTACTTCTACATAAACGATGTCACCTAATTCGCCAGCGGCAAATTCTGTAATTCCAATAGTAGCGACATCACCATCAATTTTGACCCATTCGTGGTCTTTGGTGTACTTTAATTCTTGAGGAAAATTCATTTTTAGCTGTTTATATAAGGTCCCAAAAATAGCAGGAATATGATAAGTTTAAAATCTATTGGGATAAATTAAATCGTAATTGTCCACCAAATGCTGTAGATGCTCTTTTGAATGCTGTCGTGATTCGAGGATCATTGATAGTTCTGTCAAAATAGAAGGTTAGGTTCAGGTTTTGGTTGATCAAATAACTAACTGTAGGCCGGATTTGGATACTTAGATTTCCATTTGTGACTGTACTTTGTTCTTCGATTTTTCGCTGGATAGTTCGTGTATCGACCACTTTCGTATCCATTCTAAACTGTAAATCATTCTTTAAGACGGTCTGTCTACCTTGGATTTTGAAGGGTATTTTCATTCCAGCTTTGATGAAGCCGATATTAATTCCAAAATCATTGCTTCGCTGCTCGGTTACTTGTGAATTGGAGAAGTTCAATCCCAAATTCCGCTCTTTGTTAAAGTTTACAGCAATATTCAATCTGTTTTTGGTCAAGAGGTCTAATCCAATCAAAGGAGCAAACCGCTCAGAAAGCACCACTTGATTTAAAACATAAATTGGAATAAACTGCCCTGATTCGTTTATTTCTGAAGGTGCCGGGATGTTCTGCAATGTATTGAAGAGTTCTAATCCATTTTGGTACTGCAAGGAATTTGAGAAATTGCTTACATCATAAGTGGAGGTATAGGCATGTGTGATATTGATACTTGTAAAAATATCGCTCAGACCTTTTACTCTTGAGAGCCCTCGGTAATCTAATCTCCAATTTGGTAAAGGTGTTCGAGGGAAAGGATTAAGATTGAAACTGCTGGCATCTTTTCCTCGATAAGCAGCTAAAAAAGATGGAATAAGAACATCTTGACCATTTACGGAAAATTCCCCACCTGAATTACCTTCCAATCTCGACTTTATTATTGCTCTGTTATTCTCAAAATCTGTAAATAGTGGAGATATATTATCGAAATCATCTCTACTGAAAGTTGTGCCGAGCATAATGGTTGTAATGATATAAGAGCCGATTCGGTTAGGGCTTATCGATAAATATTCACCTGGATTATCAAATGAATTTCTGAATATTTCACGGTATTCTCCAGATTCTCGCTTGGTCGCATTCAATGTGATTTTGAAGTCTTGAAAGGGCTCCACCATACTTCCAAATCTCATATTGATCACTTTGTTTTGCAGAAAAGGTTGCGTCAATTCTGGACTTGGGGCCATGATCCCCATACTGGCAAAATCATTTCTTATGGTAGGGTCTTGACTACCAAATAGGAATGCTAAGCCTGGATTTCCGAAAAGCCGATCCATTCCTAAAAGCCCAGTATTAGGCTGATAACCAGGGAGGAATGTTCCCTCAATTTTCCCCACGGTAAAGGTGAATTCCTTGATCATCATCAAGGTTTTGAGAAGTTTATTAGTAAAGGGTGATCCAATAGTATCTTCTGCTGTCAAGGTATTCCTGCCCGGGATGCTCGGTCGCTTTGGTGCATTCAGAGCGGCTAATTTTTTGTTTTTGTTGTAAAGCTTGACTAAATCTAGCTTTCCTTGGAGACTTTGATCCCGAGTGTTTTGTATGGTATTACCTAAGGTGTCTCGCTGACCAATCGCTCCTGTTAACCAAGTATAGGTCGTGCCATACCGATAGTCTGCTTTAATCCAATCTGTCAATGGAGACTTATCAAAAGGGATAGTATAGTTCAAATTGACGTTGTGATTGTAATTGGTCTTTCTGCCGAATCGCCAGAAGTTCGTTCGAACCGAGTCAGACTTTTCTTGGCTATCCAAGTCTCCCTGTGGCTCATCTATCACCGCCAAAACACTTCCACTGTAATCTACTCGAAGATTCTTTGTCAAATCCCAGTTCACCGTATAGAATCGATTCATGAAGAAGCTCTTTTGGAAAAGTGGATCAACACCACCTGTTCCCAATTGATCGTTTCGATATTGAGAGCGAAGGAATCTTCGATCAACGTCCAATCTTGCCAAGACTAAAGTAGGAGATAGGTTTAAATTGAAATCTTTGATTAGACGGAGATTTGGAGAATTTAAAAATTCTGAATTTTTAAATGGTTCGATCAAGAGTGGCTTTGGCTCGAAGCTATAGGTGATATTTCCTCTGTAAGTTTTAAAATTATAAGCCTGAATTTGTGCATTTGTCTGCGTTACGGTACCAAAAGAATAGGAGAGGGACAAATTACTGATGTCATAGAATCTGTTTTTCGCGTCTGGATTGGTCTTTATTTTCCGGATATTGTTGAAACTGAAGTTTTTTCGTTTCAATTGGTCTAAAGCGATCCCTCGATAAGCTTCACGTTGTTGATTAGTTTCAAATTTCTGTAAAGCTACTTCGAACGGAACATCCGGATTCAACGGGTCATATTGTGGTCTTGTCGATGAATTTTCAATACTGAAATAGAAAGGAATACTGACTCCTAACCCTTCTGGAAGTAATTTGTGGATGTCCACATTGGTAGAAATATCATATTGAGTTGTGGCCGTACGACTTCGCTGTGAAAGTCGAGTTTCCAAGCCTCCAAATCCGATTGAATTATGTCTGATTGAAGCAGAAACTACAGCAACATCTGCAATTTTAGCGTTTATCAAAGCATTTGCCGCCCAGCCATTTGACTTTGTAAAGCCAGTAACTCTTAATTCATTCGCCCAAATACAGATACTTCGACTTCCTCCTCCATTGAGGCCTGGATTACGGACTCCAATCATAGTGGTCTGGGATTGGGAGAGTTCCGGCCTACCCACCACAGTTACTTTGTATTGCCGAATTGTTTTAGAAAATGGAAGGTTAAGCGGAACCCTATTATTATCTCGTTCTACTTTTACACCAACAATCTCCAGAATAGCAATATCAATTTCATTCTCAAGTGGCCAGATAAGTCTAGGGTCTCTAGTTCCCTTCGGCGTAATCGTAAGCGGAACCTCGATCTCATAATAATTGTCAGTAAAGTCGGTTCCTAGCCTTAAGAAGGCTGTAATCTCGCCGTCGATTGCATCTTCACTATCGGCATGCAAGAACATTTTGATTCGCTCAAACTGAACCAAATCGAGCGTTACATTCTTGAAAACTGCTCTAGCATCTCTAGCCTGAAGGTCTTCCACACATACTCTAAGTGATTGCTCATTCAGTCGACGTTCCACTGTTGAAGTATTATCCCGATCTCGGATGATTCCTGGAGGAAGAACATAAGGACTTTGCGTAGCGCTTCCTTGACTATTTTCTTCAATTCCTACTACATCAACAGTGACATTGGAATTGTCTGGCTCCGGAATCTCAAAGAAACCTCGCTCAAAAAGTGATTCTTGGAATACGCGCCACTGACTACCTACCATCCTGAAGTTTGCCATACGCATCACTACTGGTTGCTCAAAATCTGTGAGGTATGTCCTTATCCAACGAATGGATTTGAATCCACTGATACTTCCCTGTACACGATCAGGCTGGCGAACGGGAATCCGTATTAGATACCAATCCACATTTTCACCGGCTTCATTATGAGTGACTTTATCTACGATGTAGTTTTGTCCAACCTGTAAATTCCCAGGGCGAAGGTCTAATTCATACTCGTAGTAGTTTTCCAGTTCATTGACTGTATTATCGGAGTTTAGATCTTCGTTGTCAGGCAAGTTGGACCCAGATGGGGTATATGGAAGATTTTGATTTGCGGTTACCGGAGTGTTTCGCTCTTGGCCATTGAATTTTTTATATCTCTCCAGGATTTTGACATTGTTCGCATCAAAATTTTCATCCAAGTAGTATTGGAAAAGGTCTGCGGACACATCCTGCTCGATGCGACTTCTAGCTTCAGTAGAGATGCTGAGTCGATCTAGGAACCTAGTTCTAAAGAAAGCTGGCTCGTCTTCATTTTTCAGTCCGTCTAAACCGACGTCTTGGTTGACTCTAGAGATTTCAGAATTATCAAAAGCAGGTAATAAAAATTGCTCTCTAGTGATTCGTCCCCATTCATTACTTCCGCTTTCGGCAGGATCACCATCGGCCGGAAGACCGTTTTCGAATGAATGTCTTCCATCTTTCAAGACATCTTCCGAGATATCTCCAAGGTTGATTAATAATTTGCCTCCTGTGGTGTTGTTCTGATTTAAAACTCCATCAAGGACTTTTCCATTTTCTCCTTGGATGAATGGATCCAGTAACCAGAATTCAATGTAATCGATATTCGTTCGGTCAAAATCTACTTCTGTGGTAATAGCTCGGGTTATCGCTCCGAAATTTCTTCTTGGGTTAGGTAATTGTCCACTTTGAGTCAAATTTGGGTTGTAATTATACATTCCTCTTTCACTTGGAAAGAAAGCCATCTCAAAAAGTGGCTCGGGTGTGATGATGACATCGCGGTCTTGCTGCGGAAAAATCTCCTGCGGCAGTACTCTTCTCACGTAGTGATTTCGGCGGTCTTCCCGAGTAATATTGGCTGGAACACCAGGCCCATTTTCCCGGTAGAAAATATTGTCAATATTATACCAAGCTAATCGGGCTCGGCGATAGGCTGCCCCAAGATTATCTTCAGTTTGATTGCTTAAGTCAAATCGGTTATCCACTGTTTGAGGAGTAGATCCAAGTTTCCAGCTTTGATTTGCGGCTCCACCCAAATTAAAAGGTGTAACAGCTGCCTCAAAATCATCGATGTAAGAGGCCTGATCTCCAC
>JAFMBQ010000144.1 GCA_017858365.1 Algoriphagus sp.
TTGGGCGCCTGGAGATGGAAATGGACTACAAGTACATGGACTTAAAGAATTTACAGTTGGTGGGTTGAACTGCTGGGAAAACTGGATGCCCCTTGCACGGACAGCGCTCTATGGCTTAGGTGAAAATCTTCACGTCGCAGTATGGCCAGGAGCAGTGCGAAATACCGAAAATATCACCCGCATGATTGCTCAGGAAAGTCGATCCTTTGTGATTTCAGTTTCCAGTCTGATGCGAAAAAGTGATTTCCCGACGGACACGCCTCATTTGGAGGAGATCTTGAAGAATTGCCCAGATACCTTAGGCAATGGTGGCAGCTGCATCGCAGGACCAGACGGAAAATGGATTCTCGAGCCTGTCGCTGACAAAGAAGGGCTTTTGATCGAAACCCTGGATTTCAATCGAGTCTTAGAAGAGCGCCAAAACTTTGATGCAGTTGGACATTATTCCAGACCGGATGTACTTCAACTGAACGTCAATCGAGAACGTCAAGGATCTGTGAAGTATGATGGTTGAAGTCTGAAATAAAAAAGTGAGAAGTCTGAAATTGTCGAAATTTTTAATTTCAGACTTCTCATTTATAACCTACTAGGCTCCTCTCCCACTCGGCATCAACGGAATATCAGTCAAATCTTGAATTTTTATCGGTTTTCCGGTTTCAATACTGTTTCGCGCTGCAATCCCAATCAAGCAGGACATCGCTCCGTCGCGACTTCCAGCCGATTGACGCCAAGGATCTGCCAAAGTCGAATCTTTGAAAAGTTTATCCTTTAATCGGGTATCCCCACCTCCATGACCTCCACCACCTTGAGGGATGACGATAATCTCTCGCTCCCCAAAATTTTTGGTGAGGTGGATCTCATCCTCATCCTTCTCTTCCCAAGGTTGTTTTTCCTTGATCCAAGCTTCTACTCTGCCTTTAGTTCCGTTAAAAGCAATTCGATATCCTTCATATGGCGAGTATGTCGTGAGCGAATAACTCACCTGAACGTCATTTTTGTATTTGATTTGCACCGCCATTTTATCATAAATATTGATATCCTCTCGGAAAACGCATCCATCGCGATGATAACCGTCGTACTGTTCATTTTCCACATACAATTTCATCAAGTGCTCACTTTTGGTAATGTCCCAGTGAAAATCACAGTTGTCAGCATGGACACAGCCCCTACAAGTGGAACCTCGAAATGGCCCATTTTTTCCGTAAAATTCCAATTTTCCATAGGCAAAAACCTCCTCTGGATCTGAATCGATCCACCAGTTCAACAAGTCAAAGTGATGCGTAGACTTATGTACCAAAAGTGTCCCGCTTTTTTCCTTGTACCCATGCCATCTTCTGAAATAATCTGCACCATGAGAAGTATCCAGATACCAGTGAAAATCCACTGAAGTCAAGGTTCCAATTTCACCAGATCGAAGAATTTCGTATAACTTCTGGCGATGTGGAGAATAGCGGTAGTTGAACGTTACGATCAATCGCTTTCCAGACTTTCGCTCAGCATCCAAGATCGCCTGGCATTTGAATTCGTCTGTGGTCATTGGCTTTTCTGAGATCACATTGATTCCAGCATTGAGCCCTTTGATAATAAACTCATGGTGCGTTGAATCCATTGTAGTCACAATCAATACATCAGGTTTGGTCTTGGCAAGCATCTCATCCGCATCTGCAAAAAGTGGACAATCTGCGCCAATGAATTCTTTACCATAGCGGAGTCTACCTTCATTTTTATCACTCAAGCCAACAAACTCCACCTGATCTTTGTACACACGCATCACATCACGACCAAACATGGAACAGCCTCGAACTCCGGTCCCGATTAATGCCAATCTCATCTTTTCACCGGGACGATCCCAGGTGGTCAATGCTTCGGCTATCGGATGAACGAAGAATGATCCTGCCAGGAGCGAACCTCCTTTGGCTATAAAATCTCTACGTGATTGAGTTTGATTCTTATCCATGAAATTTTGGGTTATCGGGTTGTAAAAAAGTAAGGTAAGTAATTCTATTTTTTTTTATCCGTTGATTTACGGAATCGATTTTTATTTTGGACAAGCGGTTTTAAAATCAGCTTTGCAAATCATTTGGTCTATTTTAGCGTTTCTGAAAATAAGTATGGACCGAACCATTTCTTTCCGAGGACTTTTTCGAATTAGCAGACCGATCAACTTATTGATGGTAGGATTTGCACAGTTGATGGCTGCCTATTTTTTGGTGGAGACGAATAACCAAGGCCTGCCTGTTTTTCAGGATTACAATTTGTATTTGATTATATTTTCCACGATTATAATTACCGCAGCAGGCTACATGATCAATGACTATTACGATGTAAAAATCGATTATGTCAATCGACCTAATGAAGTGGTAGTTGGAAAGGGAATCAAGCGTAGAATGGTGCTATTTCTTCACACCCTTCTGAATCTAACAGGAGTAGGAATAGGATTCATGGTGGCTCCAAGAATCGGAATCATTAATTTTATTGCAGCTTTTCTCCTTTGGCTTTATAGCAATCAACTCAAGCGAAAACCTTTTATAGGGAATCTTACGGTAGCTTTATTGACTGGATTAGCAATATATCTAGTCGGATTTTACTACCAAAAGTCCCAATTGCTTGTGCTCACTTATGCGATCTTTGCTTTTTTTCTCAACCTGATTCGGGAGATCATCAAAGACATTGAGGATCGACCCGGCGATCGAAAGCATGGCTGCAGGACGCTCCCTATTGTGATCGGTTTTCGCAAAACAAAAGATGTGATTTTCCTGATTGCAATTTGCTTCGTTTCAGCGATTGTGATCATTACTTTTGAGATCAATAAACCGCATCTTTTCTACTATTTTGGAGGTTTAGGGATATTTTTCATGTATTTTATGTTCCAAATCTACCAAGCGGATCGCAAGGATCACTTCACTAAATTGAGCATGTTCGCTAAGATTTTGATGCTGGTCGGGACAATGAGCATGGGATTTCTTTAGGTATCAACTCTTGATTTTACCTACTATTTTTAAGTCTTCGGATCTTAGTGTTCAGCATGAAGTTTAACCCGTCTTTCTGGGTTCAAAAATCAAAAAGCCCGATTTTCAAAAAAGGGTAAAAAAGCCAAAATCAGGTCAAAAGTGCCCAGAAATCCCGTTCTTAGTATTACCTAAATGCGATTCTAATTTTATTCTCCGAATTCACAATTAAATGTCCCAATCCAAGCTCCTAGTTATCAAAATCGGTTCGAATGTCCTCACCCTAGAAAATGGACTACCGGATTTGGAGCGTATGGAAAAGCTCGTGCTTCAAATTCAAGGCTTGATTCAATTAGGAAAAAAAGTTGTTTTGGTGAGTTCTGGCGCTGTGGCTTTCGGAAGGCAAGCTATTCCTCTACCAGAAAAACTCAATCCAGTCTTCAAGAAACAAATCTGGGCCTCTACCGGCCAAATCCGATTGATTCATGAATACCAACAGCGCTTTGAAAAAAAGGGGACCCAAATCGCTCAAATCTTGGTCACAAAGGAAGATTTCCGGGATCGAAAGCATTTTCTAAATATGAAAAACTGCGTACAGGCTTTACTCGCACAGGGTATCCTTCCAATCATCAATGAAAACGATACGGTAACTATTACCGAATTGATGTTTACAGACAATGATGAGTTGGCCGGACTCACTGCCGCCATGATTGATGCAGATACGCTGATCCTACTGACAAATGTTGACGGGATCTATACTGGAAACCCCGCAAATTCGGATTCCAAACTCATCGAAAAAGTTTCGGCAGCAATGCCTGAAGTATCTAATTACATTTCAGCCTCGAAGTCATCTTTTGGGCGGGGTGGGATGCTGACCAAATACGCGATGGCTAAAAAATCTGCTGACCTAGGGATTCAAGTTTTTATCGCCAATGGGGAACGGGACAATATTTTGGAGGAATTCGCCGAAGGCAAAATCAGATGTACCCAGTTTGAAGCCCAAAAATCAACTCCCAGCACCAAAAAATGGCTTGCTCATGGTGGGTCCTATTATAAAGGTGAATTGATTGTAAACAATGGAGCAAGAGCTTCCTTGACTTCGGAAGTTATTCGGAGCTTACTTCCTATCGGAATCGTCAGTTTGGAAGGAGAGTTTTCCAAAGGAGATATCCTTTTAATCAAAGACGAAGCAGGTCAAAAAATCGGCTTGGGTCGAGCGGAATACAATTCAAAACTAGCCCAAGAGCGATTGGGTCAAAAAAATCAAAAAGCCCTAATTCATTACGATTACCTTTATTTATTCGAGCATGACTGAATATCAATCAATTTTTGAGAAAGTAAAAAAGGCAAGCCGGAAATTGGTGGGAATCACTGACTCCAAAATCAATGAGATTCTTGAAGACTTAGCGGTTTTAGCAAAGGCTGAACGCAATTTTTTAATCTCTGAAAACCAAAAGGATTTGGCTCAGATGGTTTCCCAAAACCCAATGTACGACCGCCTTTTGCTTTCGGCAGATCGGATCATCGGGATCACAGAAGAGATTCTTCAAGTGAGTAGATTAACTAGTCCTTTACATCATGTGCTGGAAAGCAAAGTCTTGGAAAATGGGCTTTCATTGAAAAAAATAACCGTGCCTCTCGGTGTAATTGGGATTATTTACGAAGCTAGACCCAATGTGACATTTGATGTATTCGCCTTAGCCCTCAAATCTGGAAATGGATTGATCTTAAAGGGTGGTTCCGATGCGGAATATTCCAATCTGGCAATTCTCAAATTGATTCATTCGGTTTTGGAAAAGCATCAGATTCCAACCGATGCCTTTCAATTGTTGCCCGTTGATCGAGCTGCAACCAAAGCTTTACTGGAAGCTGTGGGATTTGTAGATGTAATTATCCCAAGAGGATCCCAAGGGTTGATCAATTTCGTTCGGGAAAATGCAAAAGTACCTGTCATCGAAACCGGAGCTGGAATCGTGCATACTTATCTGGACGAATCTGGAGATTTGACCAAAGCCAAAGCGATTATCCTCAATGCTAAAACCCGCCGACCAAGTGTTTGCAATTCACTAGACTGCTTCATTATTCAGAAAAGCCAATTGAAGAATTTGAATGAATTGGTTCAGCCGGTATTGGAAAAAGGAGTGGAAATCTTTGCTGATGCGGCTTCTTTTGAAGCTTTGGTCCCAAACCCTAAGATAAGCCTTGCCGATGAAAGTCACTTTGGCACAGAATTTCTAAGTCTAAGACTAGCCATCAAAACTGTCGAGAATTTGGAGGAAGCCTTAGATCATATTGCAACTTTTTCTTCCAAGCATTCTGAAGCTATTATTTCCGAAAATCCAATACATATCGAACGCTTTCTCCTGGAAGTCGATGCTGCTGCGGTATATGTGAATGCTTCTACTGCATTTACCGATGGGGCTCAGTTTGGCCTCGGAGCAGAGATTGGGATCAGCACTCAAAAGCTACATGCCCGCGGACCAATGGGACTCGCCGAGCTTTGCAGCTACAAATGGGTAGTGCGGGGAAATGGGCAGGTAAGAGCTTAGGAGGTTGTTGGTTGGAAGTTAATTGCCTTGTGAATGCATCTTTCAGTATCAATTTCATGTCATCGATTGGATACTTAGAAATCCTTAATTCATGTTCTGAATCTTCGGAATCTTGCAGGTGGAACGCTTTTTTCGGAGGTAACTGGGATTGAAATCCACCTCCCCTTTTAAAAAGCAAGGTAGAAACGCCTCAATTTAATTTTCAAAACTCTATCCTTGAATGGTGTGTGTATGGTTTCGGATTGTCATAATTAATAGTATTAGAATCTTTTTAACAAAATAAACCGTACCTTCCTACGTACTTAAATACGAACTTATGATTGCTGCAAACTATTCTGAATTTCGCTCTAAAATGAAGGATTACCTTGATCAAGTCGAAGAAGAACGCGAAACTTTGATTTTAAAACGAGGAACCGGCAAAGGGGCTGTTATTATTTCTTTGGAAGAATATAATTCAATGATGGAAACTATGCATTTATTGAGTTCGAAAGAAAATACCAAATGGCTCCATGAGTCCATTGCGCAATACCAAGAAGGGAAAACGAAATCTCATCCATTACTTGAAGAATGAATCTGACATTCACAGAAAACGGGGAGGTTGACTACCTGAATTGGCAGCAAGAAGACAAAAAAATACTTCGAAAAGTAAATGAATTGATTAAAGCTATTAAAAGAGAGCCGTTTTCTGGAATAGGTAAACCTGAACCTTTGAAATTTGATCTGGCTGGTTATTGGTCTCGGAGAATTGATTTAGAGCATCGATTAGTTTACAAGGTTGAAAATGGTCATTTGATTATATTTGCCTGCCGATTTCATTATGATCGATGAATTTTTTGATCTCGGATATAGATTACTCTATTTTCAACCTCCAAATCAAACCACCCCAAATTGAAACGTATCGCCATCCTCGCATCCGGTAGCGGCTCTAATGCCGAAAAAATCATGGAGTATTTCCAAGATTCAACCAAGGTAGAAATCGCTCTGGTAGCGTCAAACAAAGCAGATGCTTTTGTCCTATCGCGTGCAAAGAAGTTTGAAGTTCCAACCTTCACATTTTCTAAAAAAGAGCTGGAAGAGGGTATTTTACTCGAAAAACTCCAGACTGAAAAAATCGATTGGGTGATTTTGGCTGGGTTTCTTTTGAAGATTCCGGTGGACTTGATCCGGGCTTTTCCAGAACACATGGTGAATATCCATCCGGCATTACTCCCCAACTACGGAGGAAAGGGCATGTACGGCAGTCATGTGCATGAAGCGGTCAAAGCAGCAGGAGACACCGAGACAGGCATCACTATTCATTTGGTGAATGAACACTACGACGAAGGGAAAATTATTTTTCAGGCTGCAACGACAGTTTCAACGGATGACACGCCAGAGACGATAGCTGCTAAAGTCCATGCTTTGGAGCATCGGTATTTTCCAGAGGTGATTGGGAGTTTGGTCTAACTAGATAAACCTGTCGGGAATGAAATCCCGATTAATATCACACATCTCTTGGCAAAAGCACAGACATCAGATAAATCCAGAATTTGTCAGGTCTTGAGAGTCCGAAGACTACTGAAATCTATACCCATATTACCACGAAAGGATTCGATCAAATAAAAAGTCCTTTGGATAAATTGGATATTTAGATGATTAGTTGTTAATTTAAGCAAAGAGAAGAACTATCCGAAGGGTTTTACATTTCACAAAGCTTTGCTCCAATAAGGGGAAGCCGAAAGGATTACTCTTAATTCAAATATATCCGCAACTACCTACGCAAGGCATGCTTATATGGATGCCTTGCGAAGGTAGTTGCGGAAACACAAACGTTGTAGCCAATTTAAGAAAAACCCGTGAAAGAAAGAATAATCGGAATTGATATAGCAAGAGCATTAGCAGTTATCGGAATGATAATCGTTAATTTTAAAGTCGTACTTGGCGAAAATGGATTGAGTTGGGTAAAATCATTTGCGAGTGCTTTTGACGGAAAGGCAGCAGCAACTTTTGTGGTTTTAGCAGGCGTTGGACTTGCTTTAATGACAAATTCTGCATTGAGAAATAATGACAGCCAAAAATTAAAAACTGCTCGAATAAGAATTGCAAAAAGAGCATTGTTCCTATTCATTGTTGGTCTTTCATATATAGTAATTTGGCCAGCGGACATTTTGCATTTTTATGGAATTTATATGCTTGTTATTTTGCTTCTACTAAAAAGCAATGAAAAAACTATTTTAATTTCGGCAATTGCATTAATATTGTTTTATCCATTATTGATTGGCTTTTGGAATTACGAAACAGGTTGGAATTTTGACACTTTAGATTATCTCGATTTTTGGACAGTTAATGGATTTTTTAGAAATCTATTCTTCAATGGTTTTCACCCAGTAATACCTTGGACTGCTTTTATGCTTTTTGGTTTTTGGTTTGGTAAACAAGACTTGAAAAGTGACCGATTTATCAAAAAAGCATTTTTGGTTAGTTCAATTACTTTTGTTGTAATTCAAATTTTATCACACGTGTCAATTTCATTTTTATCGGAAGGAAACGAACAAACAGCAAAGGAATTATCAGAAATTATTGGAACAAACCCAATGCCACCATTACCAATTTATATGTTTAATGGAATTGCAATTTCCTTATCAATAATATCAGCCTGTATCATAATCGGAAAAAGATTTTCAACAAACAAAATACTTTTGGCTCTAAATAAAACTGGGCAACTTGCTTTAACTTTTTATGTAGCACACGTAATTATTGGTATGGGAATTATTGAGGCAATTAACCCAGAAAGAATGGGAAATTATCCAATAGAATTTTCAGTAGCGTATGCTTTAATTTTTAGTGTATTATGTGTATTGTTTGCAACTTATTGGCTGAAAAGAAGAGAAAATGGACCTGTAGAATGGATAATGAAAAAAATAATCGGATAGAAAAACTGGCTACAACAATGTATATAAAAAATAGGCGAAACAGTAGTAAATTCAAGGGTTTTGGCTCGTATCAAAGTAAGTGCTTAACCGAAAGTTTCGTGCTTCGTAATCGCCTACTTTTCATATACTAACCGTTGTAGCCAATTTGAGAAATGAAAACACTAACCAAAATTATATTATTGACTTTTATGGGATTATTTACCTCTTGTTTTGGTCAGAAAGAAGAAGAACATATTTATTTGGCAGGTTGGGAAGCTGAATTTAACGGTGATGAACAATGCCAAAAATTTCTCGAAACGCAAGTAATAGATAAAGAAACTGCAAACAATATTTGGAGTTCAATTGACCTTGTTTTCAAAAACGGAAAGCTCGTAAAAGCTTACAATAATGATGAAGGCTTTAAATCTGAAAGAGAATTAAAAGAAAGTGAAATCGGGTTTGAATTTCAAAAATTGAAACCAAATCAAATTTATAGTCTTAATCAAGTATCCAAATCTGAAAGCTATTTAGGTGGGGAAATTCCAGCAGAATTCAATATTCCAAAATTTGAATTTAATGCGCCATTTCAATATTTAGGGAAATTCTCAAAATCTGAAGAAGCTTTTAATTGGCTTCCGTTCGATTTGCATATTGCAGCACCAATTTATTTAAATTTTGACAAGCTATTTATAGATTATTCAGACCCTTTAAGTCCTAAAGTGTTAAATATTGAGGAATTAAAAAAAACGGACAATTCTTATGATGATTTAAAACCAGATTCCGAAATAGTTTATGAAAAAGTATACATAACAACAGAAAAAGAAACTGACTTTGGCGGAATTGGACATACGGCAGTTCCTAATTGGATTCAATATCCTGACATTCCTTCTTGCCCAAAGACAAAGAAAACAATGAAATTACTTTGTCAACTAACTTATGACGGAGTTGATATAAAAACAAAGCGAACAAACGTTCAACCGAAAGAAGAATGGTATAAACAATATTTTGAAAATATGAACTTTTGGGGAGACGGAGACTTATATATATTTTTTGAACCCGAAAGCAAAATAATGTGCTTTATAATTCAACATACATAAATAAAAAACTGGCTACAACAATTAGGTTTTCGTGCGGCTTGCAAAGCCAAGCATGAAACCGCTGTTGCACG